>NZ_JBBDQW010000090.1:35107-68569 GCF_040905785.1 Tistlia sp. | reverse complement strand
AGAGCCGGAGGCGATCGGCGCGCGAGCCTCGCGATCCGGGATCCAGGGGCCCCGCGCGGGCGCACCCTTCGACGGGCTCGGGGCGAAGCGCTCGACTCAGTCCTGGGGTTGCGCCGCGAGCTCGCGCTTGACGTCCTCGAGCAGGCGGGCGGCCTGGCTGCCCTGGACCTTGGCGATGTCGTCCTGGTACTTCAGCAGCACGCCCAGGGTGTCGTCGACGGCGGCCGGGTCGAGGGCGACCTTGTCGAGCTGGGTCAGAGCGTCGGCCCAGTCGATGGTCTCGGCGATGCCCGGCAGCTTGTAGAGGTCGAGCTGGCGCAGGCGCTGGACGAAGCCGACGATCTGGCGGCTGAGCGCCGCCGCCGTGCCCGGCGCCTTGACCTTGAGGATCGCCAGCTCGCGCTCGGCCGAGGGGTAGCCGACCCAGTGGTAGAGGCAGCGGCGCTTGAGCGCGTCGTGAATCTCGCGGGTGCGGTTCGAGGTGATGATCACGATCGGCGGCTGCGGCGCCGCGATGGTGCCGAGCTCGGGGATCGTCACCTGGAAGTCCGAGAGCAGCTCCAGCAGGAAGGCCTCGAAGGGCTCGTCGGTGCGGTCGAGCTCGTCGATCAGCAGGACCGGGGGGCCCTCGACGGCCGGCTCCAGGGCCTGCAGCAGCGGCCGTTCGATCAGGAAGGCGCGGGAGAAGATGTCGGAGGCGATGGTCTCGCGGTCGCGGTCGCCGGTGACCTCGGCGAGGCGGATCTCGACCATCTGGCGCGGGTAGTTCCACTCGTAGACGGCGCTGGAGAGGTCGAGGCCCTCGTAGCACTGCAGGCGGATCAGGCGGCGGCCCAGGGTCTCGGCCAGGACCTTGGCGATCTCGGTCTTGCCGGTCCCGGCCTCGCCCTCCAGGAACAGCGGCCGGCCGAGCTTGAGCGCCAGGAACAGCACGGTCGCCAGGGAGCGCTCGCCGACGTAGTTGCCGGCGGCGAGCAGCTCCAGGACCTCCTCGACCGAGCCGGTGCCGGCCCGGCCCTCGCCCTCAGCCGCGGCTGCCGTCACTTCTGGACCCACGACCCGTCCTGGCGCTTGATCCAGCTGCCCGAGGGGGCCTTGGCGATGATCTCCTGGGCGTAGACCTTGGCGACCTCCTCGGACGGTACGCCCTGCTCGCCGGCGCGCCGGACGTAGACGTTGCGGCGCTTGTCGTTGATCGCCTCGACCGTCGCGGCGGCGCTGCCGTCGCGCGCCTCCATGAAGCCGTCCCAGCGCTCGCCGGCGGTGCCGGCGCGCAGCAGGTCTTCGGGGGTCTGCGCCCAGGCGGTGCCGGCACCGGTCAGCACCGGCCCGAGCAGCGTCGCGCAGAGGCCGCCCGCGGCCAGGGCGGTAAGGAAGAAACGTCGGCTCATCATGGCGTTCACCTGATCCTTTTCCCGCGTCCCGCCTAGAAAATCTCGGGATTCTCTGTGATGTCCTCGCGCGCCTTCTCCTCCAGGCGGACCCGGACGTCGGCGTCGAGCTTGACGTTGAGGTTGATGGTGATCGGTTCCCTCGGCGCCTCGAGCCGAACGGTCGGCTGGCAGGCGGCGAGCAGCCCGGCGGCGGCGAGCGCCAGGCCGAGACCGCCGATCCGGCTGTCGCGGAGCGGGAAGGGGGACGCGACCGATCGTGAGATGTGATGGAGCATGGCTTTCCCCGCAAGATGGCGGCCGGACGCCTCGGCGACCCGGCCTTATGGCTAGCATAGCGCAAACCCTGCGACCAGGGCTGCAGCGCGTGGCGGCGACAGGGCCGAGCGCCCGGCGGCTGGCGTCAGCGCCCGACCCCCAGTCCGCGTCCCTGCAACAGTTCTTCAACGAGGCTGTCGGAGATTTCCGTTCCTCGCGCGAGCGCGGCGAGCAGCGGCGCGGCGTTGCTGGTCAGGTTGACGTTCAGCACGAAGGGCTGGCCGTCGAGCACCGCCGGATTGTGGCCCTCGAGCTTGAGGAAGACGCTGCTGTCGCCCTCGGCCGGCTTGTCGACGCTCAGGCGCAGCACCTGGTAGCGGAAATCCTCCAGGGCCTGCAGCATCAGCTCGACCTGCTCGCCGCCGGAGGCCAGGGCCTGGCGCGCCTCTTCCGACCGGAAGGCGATGACGCCGGGTGACCGAGCTTCGAGCGCGCCCTCGCGGATCACCAGCGCACCCTCGACCAGCGACACCGGGATCGCGCCGCTGAGACGTCCGCTGCCCGAGACCTCGGGGAGGTCGGCCAGGGCGAGCAGGCGCTCGAGGTCGACCCCCTCGACCAGCAGGGTCACGTCGTAGCGCTTGGCCGCCGGGTCGAGCAGGGCATTCTCGACCGCCAGGCGTCCGTCCAGGAAGCCGGCCTCGGCGCGCTCGACGAGAAGCTCGCTGGCGGCGCCGGCCGGGCGCAGCTGCAAGGTCCCGGTGACGCCGGTCAGCGGCACCCCGACGTCGATGCGCGCGATCGAGAAGGGCTGGCCGGGCGGGCTCGCCGGCGGCGACAGGGACTCGAGCGCGAGGTCGAGGTCGAGGCCCTCGACCGTGGCGCCGGCGGCGGTGAAGCCGACCTCGGACAGCTCGATGCCGCCGGTCATCCGCGTCGTGCCGCCGAGGCGCAGGGCGAGCCGGGCGCTGGCGCTGCCGGTCGCGCGCTCGAGGTCGGCCAGTGCCGGATGAAGGTCGCCGGGCTGCAGGCCGCCGGTCTGGAAGACCAGCGGTGCGACCGTGACCTCGGCGCTGCCGGCGCCCGCCTCGAAGTCCTGGCGGCCGGTCGCGGCGAGGTCGAGCGCCCCCTCCAGGCCGCGGCCGCGCAGGCGGTAGCGCAGCGCCTGGCCGGCGAGCTCGCCGCTGCCGGAGAGGGCGAGGGCCGGGAACAGCGGCGGCTCGGCGCTCGAGGCGAGGGTCGCGCCGGCGAGCTCCAGGTCGACTTCGGAGCCTTGAAGGCGGGCCACGAGGCGGGCGCCGCGCAGGGTCGCGGCGGGTTCGGCGAGGCGGGCGTCGAGGCCGCCGGCGACGACCGTGCCCTGCCACTCGCCGCCCTCGGGCCTTGTGAGGTCGAGCGTCAGGCTGCCGGCCGAGAGGATCAGGTCGTCCTGGCCGCCGCGGCCGTCGATGTTCAGTCCGGTCGGCTCCAGAGCGGCCTCGGCCGCGAGCTCCAGGTTCGCGCCGACGCTGAGGCTGGCGCCGGCCAGGGCCAGCTCGAGGCGCTCGACCAGCGGGGCCAGGGGCTCGGCGAAGCCCGAGAGCGCGAGCCGGCCCGGCTCGCTCAGGCTGAGCGTCAGGGCCTGCGCGTCCCAGCCGAGGTCGAGCGCGATCTCGCCCTCGAGATCGGGGGCACCGGCACCTTCGGCCGCCAAGTCGGCCAGGAGGAAGCGTGCGGTCGCCCGGCCGTTCGCCGCCTCCGGCACGCCCTCGAAGCGCCCCGAGAGCGCCAGGCTGCGCAGCTCGCCGTAGGGCGTCGGCAAGGCCGCGGCGGTGAGGCCGGCGAGCCTGACGTCGGCCTGCTCCAGCGTGCCGGTCTCCGAGAGCGCCAGGCTGCCGTCCAGCTCGGCCCGGAGGCTCGCCTCGCCGGCGGCGAGGTCGAGGGCGGCCGGCAGCGCGATCCGCATGCCGGCCTGGCTCTGGACAAGGCTACCTGCCGCCTGTCCCGCCGCGCCAACGGTCACGTCGAGCGGCCGCTCCAGCAGGGGGCGCCAGCCGGGATCGAGGCCGGCCAGCAGCGGCGCAGCCGCCTCCAGGCCGGTGATCGCCAGCGGCCGGTCGAGCGTCAGGCTTGTCTCCTCCGCGGAGAGCGCCAGCAGGAAGCCGCCCTCCGCCTGGGCCAGGCGGCCGAGGCCCGGGAGGTCCAGCGCCGCGGCCGCGAGGGTGCCGTCGAGGCGGCCCGTGATCTCGGGCGGCAGGGTCGCAAGAGTCCCGGCCAGCAGGCTGCCGGTGAGGGTCGCCTGGAGGTTGCCGCCGGCAGACGGCGCGAGGTCGGCCGCGAGGTCGATCTCCAGGCGCGGCGGGTCCTCGCCGAGCGGCAGGACCAATGGCGCCCCGCCGGGCGAGGTCACGGCCAGGCGACCGCCTCCGGCCAGCGCCTCGGCGAGCGGCGCCGGCAGGCCGAGCGCGGCCAGCCAGCCGGCGTCGAGCGCGCCGGCCGAGGCCGCGAGCGGGGCGAGCCGCAGGCGCCGCCCCTCCGCCCGCGCCTCCAGGACGAGCCCGCTGTCGAGGGTGAGGTCGCGGCCCCGCCCGGGCAGGGCGACGCCCTCGAGGGTGAGCGCGAGGTCTAGCGCGCGCAGGGCCTCGGGGTCGGTCAGGAGGCGCGTCGCCTCGCCGGCCAGCAGCGCCGCCGTCTCGGCCTCGGCGCGGCCCCGCAGCGCGAGACGGCCGGCCTCGGGCCGGCTGCCGGCGGGCAGGGCGGCGAGCCCGGCGAGCAGCGGCGCGTCGCCCGCGAGGTCGAACGAGAGGTCGAGGATGCCCTCGGCGATCGCGCCCGAGGCCGCGACCGAGACCGGCGGGCCGTCCCGCGACTCGAGGGTCAGGTCGAGCCGGCTGCCGCTGCCGTCGCCCGGCACGTAGAGGCCCTCGGCGTGCCCGCCGAGGCGCAGCGGCCCCTCCAGGGTATCGAGCGTCAGGTCGAGGCGCCGGGCATTGGCCAGGGGCGCATCGGGCGCGGGGGCGAGGCCGCCGTCGAGCCTGAGGCGCAGCGGCCCGCGCGCGGTGGCGAGGGCGAGCTCGGCGTCGGCGAGCGTGACCGGCGGCAGGACGGGCAGGGCGAAGGGCTCTCCGCTGCCCGCTGCCTCTCCGGCGAAGGCCTCGGGCAGCCGGCCGAGCGGGCGCTCGGCGGTCAGGTCGGCGGCGAGCCGCAGGCCCTCGACCTCGAGCCCCTCGAGCGCGCCGGTCCGGACCAGGGCCGGCAGGTCGTAGGCGATGCGGACGCGCCGCGCGGCCTGGCCGTCCAAGACGAGGTCGGTGAGCTCGGCGCCCTCGAGGTCGAGGCGCACGACCTCGGCCGAGCCCTCCAGGCCGCGTCCCTCGAGCCAGCGCGCCAGGCCCCACTCGGCGAGCGGCAGGCGCAGCAGCCAGAGCGCCGCGCCGGCCAGCAGGACCAGGCCGAGCAGCGCGAGCAGGACGATCGAGAGAGGGCGCATGGGCGGCAGGTTAGCGTCTTTCCGGGTCGCTTCGCAGATCCCTGTCAACTTCGCCCGCCGCCGGACGGTTCACCCCGCTCGCGATGCGCCCAAGAAAAAGGCCGGGCGCGAGGGCCCGGCCTTTTCCGTTCTCGTCGGCGGCCGTCCTCAGCCGGCCGAGGCCAGCGCGCGCTTGGCCATGACCGCGACCAGGTGCGCCCGGTACTCCGCCGAGGCATGGATGTCGCTGTTGAGGCCCTCGGGGCTGGCGGTCAGGTCCTTGAGGGCCTCGGCCGACCAGTTGGCGGTCAGCGCCTGCTCGGCCTCGCTCCAGCGGTAGACGCTGGGGCCGGCGCCGGTGACGGCGACGCGCACGCCCTCGCCGGTCCGGGCGACCATGACGCCGACGATGGGGTAGCGCGAGGCCGGGTTGGCGAACTTGGCGTAGCCGGCCTTCTCGGGCACCGGGAAGGAGACCGAGACGACCAGCTCCTGCTCGTCGAGGGCGGTCTCGAAGAGGCCGGTGAAGAAGTCCTGGCCGGCGATCTCACGGCGGTCGGTGCGCACGGTGGCGCAGAGCCCGACGACCGCCGCCGGGTAGTCCGCCGCCGGGTCGGCGTTGGCGATCGAGCCGCCGAGGGTGCCGCGGTGGCGGACCTGGGAGTCGCCGATGTCGCTGGCCATGTGCGCCAGCGCCGGGATCTTCGCGCGGACCAGCTCCGAGCGGTGGACCTCGCCGTGGGTCGTCATGGCGCCGACGAGGAGCGCGCCGCCGGCCTCCGAGATGCCCTTGAGCTCGGCGATGCCGGCCAGGTCGACGACGTCGCTCGGCTGGGCGAGCCGCTGCTTGAGCGTCGGCAGCAGGGTGTGGCCGCCGGCCAGGAGCTTGCCGTCCTCGGCGCCGGCCAGCAGCTTCGCCGCCTCCTCGATCGAGGAAGGACGGTGGTAGGTGAAGTCGTACATTGCGGTCGTCCTCCCTCTACTCGGCGGCCACGCGGAGCCGGGCCTGGGCGGCGCGCCAGACCTTCTCCGGGGTCGCCGGCATGTCGATCTCGACGCCCAGCGCGTCGGTGATCGCGTTCATCAGCGCCGCCGGGGCGGCGATCGCGCCGGCCTCGCCGCAGCCCTTGACCCCGAGCGGGTTGTGGGTGCAGGCGGAGACCGTGGTCTCGACCCGGAAGGCCGGGAAGTTGTCGGCCCGCGGCATGGCGTAGTCCATGTAGGAGCCGGTCAGCAGCTGGCCGGACTCGCGGTCGTAGACCGTGTGCTCGAGCAGCGCCTGGCCGACGCCCTGGGCGATGCCGCCGTGGACCTGCCCCTCGACGATCATCGGGTTGATGATGTTGCCGAAGTCGTCGACGGCGACCCAGTCGGCGATGGTCGTGATGCCGGTGTCGGGATCGATCTCGACCTCGGCGATGTGCACGCCGGCCGGATAGGTGAAGTTGAGCGGGTCGTAGAAGGCGGTCTCGTCGAGGCCGGGCTCGACCCCCTCCGGGTAGTTGTGCGGCACGTAGGCGGTGAAGGCGATCTCGGCCATGGCCTTGGACTTGTCGGTGCCGGCGACGGTGAACTTGCCGTCCTTGAATTCGACGTCGCCCTCGCTCGCCTCCATCAGGTGTGCGGCGATCTTGCGGCCCTTGGCGATGATCTTGTCGCAGGCCTTGACGATCGCCGAGCCGCCGACCGCCAGGGAGCGCGAGCCGTAGGTGCCCATGCCCATCGAGATGCGGCCGGTGTCGCCGTGGACGATCTCGACGTTGTCGTAGGGGATGCCGAGCTTCTCGGCGACGACCTGGGCGAAGGTGGTCTCGTGGCCCTGGCCGTGGGAGTGGGCGCCGGTCATGACCGAGACCGTGCCGGTGGCGTTGAAGCGCACCGTCGCCGACTCCCAGAGGCCGACGCCGGCGCCGAGCGAGCCGACTACCGCCGAGGGCGCGATGCCGCAGGCCTCGATGTAGGCGGACAGGCCGATGCCGCGCAGCTTGCCCTTGGCCTCCGAGGCCGCCTTGCGCGCGCCGAAGCCCTGGTAGTCAATCATCTCCAGGGCCTTGTCGAGCGAGGGCTCGTAGTCGCCGATGTCGTACTGCAGGGCGACCGGGGTCTGGTAGGGGAACTGGTCCGGCCGGATGAAGTTGAGCCGCCGCAGCTCGGCCGGGTCGCGCCCGGTCTCGCGCGCCGCGATCTCGACCAGCCGCTCGATGACGTAGGTCGCCTCGGGCCGGCCGGCGCCGCGGTAGGCGTCGACGGGGGCGGTGTTGGTGAAGACCGCCTTGACGTTGGCGTAGATCGCCGGCGTCTGGTACTGGCCGGCGAGCAGCGTGGCGTAGAGATAGGTCGGCACCGAGGTCGAGAAGCTCGAGAGATAGGCGCCCATGTTCGCCGTGGTGTCGACCTTCAGGCCCAGGAAGTGGCCGTCGGCGTCGAGCGCCAGCTCGCAGTGCGTGACGTGGTCGCGGCCGTGGGCGTCGGACAGGAAGGCCTCGCCGCGGTCGGCGGTCCACTTGACCGGCCGGCCGTCGATCTTTTTCGAGGCCCAGGTGCAGACCGTCTCCTCGGCATAGGCGAAGATCTTCGAGCCGAAGCCGCCGCCGACGTCGGGCGCGATCACGCGCACCTTCGATTCCGGCAGGTTGAGTACGAAGGCGCAAAGGATCAGGCGCAGCAGGTGCGGGTTCTGGCTGGTCGAGTAGAGCGTGTACTCCTCGGTGCCGGAATCCCATTCGCCGATGGCGGCGCGCGGCTCCATGGCGTTGGGGATCAGGCGGTTGTTGACCAGGTCGAGCTTGGTGACGTGGGCCGCCTTGGCGAAGCCGGCCTCGGTCGCGGCCTTGTCGCCGAGCTCCCAGTCGTAGCAGAGGTTGCCGGGGGCCGCCTCGTGGAGCAGCTCGCCGCTCGCCGCCGACAGCAGGTCGATGACCGCCGGCAGCTCCTCGTAGTCGACCCGGATCAGGTCGGCCGCGTCCTTGGCCTGGCCGAGCGTCTCGGCGATGACCACGGCGACGTGGTCGCCGACGTAGCGCACCCTGTCGCGGGCCAGCGGGAAGTGCGGCGGCGCCTTGTGCGGCGCGCCGTGGCGGTCGGTGACGACCCAGCCGCAGGGCAGCGAGCCGACGCCGTCGGCCTCCATGTCCTTGCCGGTGAAGACGGCGATCACGCCCGGCGCCCGCTCGGCCTCGGCCGTGTCGAGCGCGCCGATGCGGGCGTGGGCGACCGGCGAGCGCAGGAAATAGGCGTGCGCCTGGCCGTGGCGGTTGATGTCGTCGGTGTAGCGCCCCTTGCCGGTCAGGAAGCGCCGGTCCTCGCGCCGCTCGAGGCGGCTGCCAACTGCTGTGTCCGCCATCTGCTCACCCCCTCATCGACTGCGCCGCGGCCTGGATGGCCTTGACGATGTTGTGGTAGCCCGTGCAGCGGCAGATGTTGCCCTGCAGCCACTCGCGGATCTCGCGGTCGCTGGGGTCGGGGTTCTCCTTCAGCAGGTCGACCGCGCTCATCACCATGCCCGGCGTGCAGAAGCCGCACTGCAGGCCGTGATGTTCCCGGAAGGCCTCCTGCATCGGATGCAGCTGGCCGGTCTGGGCCAGGCCTTCGATCGTCATGACCTCGGCGCCGTCGGCCTGGGCCGCCAGGACCGTGCAGGACTTCACCGACGTGCCGTCGATGTGCACGACGCAGGCGCCGCACTGGCTGGTGTCGCAGCCGACATGGGTGCCGGTCAGGCCGAGCTGGTCGCGCAGGAACTGGACGAGCAGCGTGCGCCCCTCGACCTCCTTCGAGACCTGCTTGCCGTTGACCGTCATGGAAACGGTGACCATGCCTCTCCCTCCTGTTGCGTGTCCGTCGACGATTCGCCCCCTTGGCGGAGGCGCTCGGCGGATCGTGGTTCTTGGCGGTTCCGGCGCAGAAAAAGGTTCGGAGCCGCGCCGGCTGGCGCGACGCCGGTTCCCGGCGCCGGAATTCGACCGCTGCGGGCAGTGTGGGCCGCGACCGGAACGCGGTCAAGACCGGGCGGTCTCCGTGCCGCCCGGGGAAAGCGCGGGGCTTTCAAGGACTTGTTGGAGCGTCCCCGAGGCTCCCGCGGGATCCAGCGGGCGTTCGCGGCGGCGCGCGCGCCCGCCTCAGCCGAGCCCGAAGACCAGCAGCAGGGTCGCCACGATGGCGACCAGCAGGGCGATCCAGGCGAGCGGCGGCAGGCCCCGCTTGCGCCGCACCGTGCTGTCGACCTCGGCGGTCGTCCGGGTCGCCCGGTCCTGGACGCTCTCGCGCGGCGCCTCGGCCGGCGCCGCGTCAGGCGTCGTCGCCGCCGCCGCCGCGGGGGGGCCGCCGCCGTCGCCGAGGCCGCCTCGGCGAGCGGAGCGGCCTCCAGGTCCGGTCGCGGCGGCGGTGCCGGCGCGGGAGCGGGTGCCGGCTCGGGCGCGGCCGCCGGAGCCGTCGCGGCCGGCGTCGCTGCGGGGGTCGATGGCGCGGCGCCCTCGCCCTCCAGGATCTCGCGGAACTTCGCGAAGAACTCGTCGGCGTACTTCTTGGCGGTCGAGTCGATCAGGCGGGCGCCGATCTGGGCGATCTTGCCGCTGACCTTGGCCTCGACCTCGTAGGCCAGGGTCGTGGCGCCGCCCTCGGCGTCGGCCAAGTGGACCTTGGCGCTGCCGGAGGCCATGCCGGCCGCGCCGCCCTTGCCGGTGCCGGAGATCGTGTAGCTCTCGGCCTCGACGATGTCGGAAAGCGTGACCGAGCCGTTGAACTTGGCGCTCACCGGGCCGACCTTGGCGCGCACCGTCGCGTCGAACTGGTTGTCGGCGCTCTTCTCCAGGCTCTCGCAGCCGGGGATGCAGGCCTTCAGCACCGCCGGGTCGTTGAGCGCTTCCCAGACCTTCTGGCGCGGTGCCTCGATTCGATACTCGCCGGACATCTGCATGGGCTCGTCCCCTTCTTGGCTGCCTCCCGCCGGCCGCCTCGGCCGGTCACGGCGCGGAGCCTAACGCCTCGCGGGCCGGTCGCCAATCGCCGGCAGCAGGGCTCGGGCCGGACCTTGGCGAAACTGTGGGAACCGGATGGCCGGCATGTGACTTTAGATCATTCCTGGTCGATCTCGATCCGGGGCAGACAATCGGCGATCCACCGGGAAACGTCCTCGGGGAAACGAGGTCGCCCGGTCCGGCGGACCCGAAGCAAGGAGGCCTCGATGCCCGAAGAGATTCTCGGAACCCTGGTCGTCCTGGCCTTCCTGGCGGGCATGGTCGGCGCGGCGCGCAGCCTCTACCTGCTGACTCGCGAGTGGCGCGAGGACTGAGCGCCGGCCACCTGCTTCCGCTCCGGCCGGCTCAGGTCGCCAGGCCGGCGACCGGGCGCCGGCCTTTGCGCCAGTTCCAGGCGAACAGCAGCAGGAACAGCGTCAGCCCCGCGCCGTGGGTCCACCAGACCTGGGGCCAGAACAGCAGCGCGCCGGCGGCGAAGGCGACCGCGCGCTCGACCAGGTTCATGCGGTTCTCCAGGTAGCCCTGGAAGCCGGCGGCAACGGCATAGAGGCCGAAGGCCGCGAAGAAGAAGATCTCGACCAAGTCGAGGAAGGGGCCGCCGAGGAAGCTGGTGTAGCAGAACAGCAGCGGCACGAAGTAGAGGCCCTTGGCGATCTTCCAGGATTCGAAGCCGGTCGCCATCGGCGCGGTCTTGGCGATCGCCGCCGCGGTGAAGGAGGTCAGGCAGACCGGCGGCGTCACGTTGGAATCCTGGCTCAGCCAGAAGATCGTCATGTGCGCCGAGAGCAGGGCCAGGGTGAGCACGTCGGCCGACAGCGCCTGGTCGCGCAGGATGCCGAGGATCTCCGGCCCGGCCGCGGCCAGCATGGCCGCCGCGGCGTCGTGCGCCATCGGCGCGGCCAGCTTGGTCAGGGCTTCGGGATCGACCAGCAGGAAGCTGACGGCGGCCGACTGCGGCAGGGTCCCGGCGGCCATCATGTCGAGCAGGTGGCCCTGGACGATAAGGTCGCGCAACGCCGGCGCCGAGAGCACCGCCAGGACGACGTAGGCCGCGGTCACCGGCAGCCCCATGCCGAGGACCAGCGAGGCGACGGCGATCAGCACGAAGGCGATGATCAGGCTGTTGCCGGCCCACTCGGTGATCATCAGCGAGACGATGTTGGCGACGCCGGTGGTCGGGATGACGTTGACGAAGAGGCCTATGACGACCAGCAGCACCGCCGTCATGGTGACATTGCGCACGCCGCTCGCCAGGGCGTCGCGCACGTCGGGCAGGCGCATCGGCTGGCGCGTCAGCCAGGAGCCGGCGATGACCGCGACGATGGCGATGCCGGCGGCGTAGGTCGGCGTGAAGCCGTAGAGCAGGCAGCCCATCAGCACGCCGATCGGGGCGAGCAGCTTGACCAGGGCGCGCAGGAAGACCTCGCGGGCGTCGAGGCCGTGGTCGAGGTCGGGCTTGAGGCCGATCCGCCGCGCCTCGATGCGCACGTAGAAGGCGACCGACAGGAAGTAGAGGATCGCTGGCAGGGCGGCGACGGCGATGATCGTCGTGTAGGGAATGCGCGTGTAGTTGGCCATGATGAAGGCGCCGGCGCCCATGATCGGCGGCATCAGCTGGCCGCCGGTCGAGGCCGCCGCCTCGACGCCCGCCGCGAAGCGCGCCGGATAGCCCGAGCGCTTCATCAGCGGGATCGTGATGGTCCCGGTCTGCGCGGTGTTGGCGATCGCCGAGCCCGAGATCGTGCCGGTCAGCGCCGAGGCGACGACGGCGACCAGGCCGGGCCCGCCGACCAGCCGGCCGGCCACGACCCGGGCGAGGTCGACGATCGCCTGGCCGGCCCCCGACTGCAGCAGGAAGGCGCCGAAGATGATGAACATGATGACGATGCTGGCCGAGATGCCGGCGATGTTGCCGAACAGGCCGTCGTCGCCGAACACGCTGCGGAACAGCACGGTCTCGGCGGTCAGGCCGGAGAACTTGAAGACCCCGTCGATCAGCGGCCCCAGCCAGGTGGCGTAGGACAGCGCCAGCACGACCAGCACCGGCACGATCCAGCCGGTGGTGCGGCGCACGAGCTCCAGGCCGCAGAGGATCAGGAGGCCGCCGGCGATCCACTCGGGCAGGACCAGGTGCACGCCGCGGTCGTAGATCGCCTGCTCCGAGGCGATCAGGAACAGCCCCGAGGCGGCGGCGACGACGCCGATCGAGATATCGAGGACGAGCCCGCCACGGCTGGTCGCGAAGCGCGGCCGCGCGATCATCGGATAGATGATCGCCGCCAGCACCGCGAAGCCGGCGAAGTGCAGCGCGTTCATCAGCAGCGGCGGCGGCGTCGCCAGCTGGCGCAGGGCGTCGCCGAGCGGCTCCAGGGCGGCGAGCTCGAGGCCGAGCTGCCGGGCGAGCCAGTCGCCGCCGCGCAGCAACAGCGATCCGAGCCCGTTCATGTAGATGTGCAGCAGGCCGATCGCGACGGAGAACCAGACGACGAAGCGATCCAGGCGCGGCCCGAGGGGCCGCACCGCGATCGTCACCTCGCCGAGTTCGTCCTCGGACTCGGGCTGCCGGGCCTGCTGGTCAGCCATGGAGCGCCCCCCGGCTTGCTGGAAAAGCGGCCTGGAAATGCGACGGGCGGCGCCGGATCGAAGCGATCCCGCGCCGCCCGCTGCCTCCGTCCGCGTCAGCCCTTCGGGCGCAGGCGGTCGGGGATCGTCACCCCGACCTCCTCGTAGTAGCGCAGCGCGCCCGGGTGCAGCGGCGCCGGCAGGCCGCCGATCGCGCGCTCGAGCGACATGGCCTTGGTCGCCGGGTGGATGTTCTGCAGGAAGCCCAGGTTCTCGTAGATCGTCTTGGTGATCTTGTAGACCTCCTCCTCGGGCACCGAGGCGGTGGTCGCCAGGAAGTTCGGCTGGGCGATGGTGTCGGTGTCCTCCTCGAGGCCCGGGTAGGTGCCGGCGGGCACCGTGTAGGGCACCCAGAGGCCCATGCCGCCGTCGGCCTTCTCGGCCTGCTCGGGCGTGAACTCGAGCAGCGCGATGGCGTCGGCGCCCATCGAGGCGAAGGCCTGCGTCACCGCGCCGACCGGGTCGCCGGCCGGGGTCGACATGCCGGCGATCTGGCCGTTCTGCAGCGCCTCGGCCGAGGGGCCGTAGCCGACGTAGACCAGCTCGAAGTCGTTCTCCATGTCGTAGCCGAGGTTGGCCAGGATGGTCCGGTTCGAGCCGATCGTGCCGGAGTTCTTGCTGCCCATCGCCCAGGCCATGCCCTTGGTCTCGGCCAGGTCGTCGATGGTGCCGGTCTTGGCGTACTCCTTCTTGACCACGAAGTGGTCGACGTTCGGCCAGAGCATGCTGACCGAGCGCAGGTGCTCCTGCTTGCCTTCCTGCTCGACCGGGCCCTTGCCCTCCCAGGCGTAGTAGCCGAACAGGCCCTGCAGGATGGCGAACTGCGCCTCGTTCTCGCGCAGCAGCTTGACGTTCTCGCCCGAGCCGGCCGAGCTGATCGCCGACATGTTGATCTTGTCTTTGGGCTGCAGCTTGACCTTGATCAGCGTCGCCAGGGCGACGCCGACGGGATAGTAGGTGCCGCCGGTCGAGGCGGTGGCCAGGATGAAGTTCTGTTCCTCCTGCGCCTGCGCCTGCGGGGCGCCCAGCACGGAGACGGCCAGCGCGGCCACGGCGGCGGCCCTGAGGAAGCCGCGGCGGCCAGCGCCGGCCCCGTCGGGGCGCCTGGTCCGGTTGCATGCGATCATCGTGAGACCTCCCAATCTCGTTCTTGCCAACGGTCTTGTTCTAGCGCGGGACGAGCGAGCGCCCCGATAGCGGAAGAGTAGCAAGGGCCAGGGTCGGAGACCACCGGCTTGCGCGGAAGGTTCCCCGGGGCCTCACCCTTCGGGCTGCCAGGCGGTCAGCCGGCGCCCCAGGCGGTCGACGGCGAAGTAGAGCGAGACCGCGATCATGGCCAGCACGAAGAGCGCGGCGAAGACCAGGTCGACCTGCATGCGCGCGTTGGCGTTGAGCATCAGGTGGCCGAGCCCGGCCGAGGAGCCGACCCATTCGCCGACGACGGCGCCGATCGGCGCCACGGCGGTGGCCACGCGCAGGCCCGAGAAGAAGGCCGGCAGCGCGGCCGGGATGCGGACGTGCCGGAAGGTCCGCCACCGCCCGGCGTCCATCGAGCGGGCGAGGTCGAGCCAGCCGGGGTCGCTGCGCCGGAGGCCGTCGTAGAAGGCCGCGGTCACCGGGAAGTAGATGATCAGCGTCGCCATCGCGACCTTGCTCCACAGGCCGTAGCCGAACCAGAGCACGAGCAGCGGTGCGAGCGCGAAGACCGGCACCGCCTGGCTGACCACCAGCACCGGCAGCAGCCAGCGGCGCAGGGGCGCGACCGCGCTCAGCGCCAGCGCCGAGGCGCTGCCGAGCAGCAGGCCGCAGGCGAGGCCGAGCAGGATCTCGCTGAGGGTGACGCCGGCGTGGCGCAGCAGGCTCGGCCAGCGCGCGACCAGGGTCTCCAGGACCGCCAGCGGGCCGGGCAGCAGGAAGGGCTGGATCGCCGAGACCCAGACGAAGGCCTGCCAGGCCAGCAGCAGGACGAGCAGCACCAGCAGCGGCCGCAGGATCGCGAGCAGGCGCGCCATCACGCCGCCCGGGCCGCGGTCAGGCGGCGCAGCAGCTCGACCTGCAGCTCGAGCAGCCCCGGCGTCGCCGGGTCGCGCGGCGGCAGGCCCGCCGGCTCGATCGCCGCGCCGAGCAGCGCCGGCCGGCCGGCCAGCACCCGGATCTCGTGGCCGAGCCGCAGCGCCTCCAGGGGATCGTGGGTGATCAGCAGCACCGTCCGGCCGGCGAGCAGGCCGGCGGCCGTCTCCTGCAGCTCGAAGCGGGTGATCGCGTCGAGCGCCGAGAAGGGCTCGTCCATCAGCACGACCGGCTTGTCCTCCATCAGCGTGCGCGCCAGGGCGGTGCGCTGGCGCATGCCGCCGGACAGCGCCGCCGGCAGGGCGTCGGCGCGCTCGGCGAGGCCGACCGCCTCGAGCAGCGCCCGGGCCCGCTCGCGGCGCGGCGGGTGGCCGCGCAGGCGGTCGCCGAGCAGGACGTTGTCGAGGACCGACAGCCAGGGCAGCAGCAGGTCGCGCTGCGCCATGTAGGCGACGCGCCCGGCGAGATCGCGGCCGGCGCCGTCGAGGACCCGGCCCTCGGCGCCGTGGGCGAGGCCGGCGATCAGGCGGACCAGGCTGGACTTGCCGACGCCCGAGGGGCCGAGCAGGCAGCTGGTGCGCCCGGCCGGCAGGGTCAGCGAGAGCTGGTCGAACAGCAGCACGCCGTCGAAGGCCAGGTGCGCCTGCTCGACCCGCACCTCGGGAGCGTCGGGCGCGGAGCCGGTGGCGGGCGCGACCCCGGGCGCCGGCGCGCTCATCGCCGGGCGTGGCCGGACAGGTGGGCCTCGACGAACCAGGCGGGCAGCTCCAGCGCGTTGCGCTCGTTGACGTCGACGGTCCGGCAGTAGCAGTCGGCGGCGGCCTCGTACTGCCGGCAGTGCTCCTTGGCGCGGGCCTCGAGCTTGACGAGCTGCTCGGGGTCGTCCTGCGGGCGCGACTGCGCGCTGTCGTAGTAGTAGGCGTAGCCGTGCCATTCGACGGCGCCGAGCGAGCTGTTCTCCCAGTTGATGCAGGCGGCGACGACCTTGTCGGCCTGTATCGAGGGATAGGGATTGACCGGGCCGATCGACCTGGCCGCGCCCTCGCTCGCGGTCTCTATGCCGGTGCCCAGGATCTCCGCCATCAGGGCGTGGTAGAGCGCCGCGCGGACCTGTTCCAGCGGTCCGGACTCCGGCGTTGCGGCCGCGGCCGGTCCGCTCGGCAAGGCCAGCGCCCCGAACGCCAGCGCCCAACAGGCCAGCATCGCTCCGGCCAAGACTCGCCGCATCGCCCCTCTGCTCCTCGTCTGGAATCCTCGGTGCAGAGGGGTTCTAGCCGAAGTCGCCGGCGAAAAGAATCGCCGCGAGCCCCCAGAAACGCCGTACTAGAAACGCCCGTACTAGAAGCGGCCGTACTCGGCGAGGAAGCCGGCCGGGACCTCGAGCACGTTGCGGTCGTCGACGTCGAGCAGCTGGCAGGCGCAGTCGCGGCCGGCGTAGGCGGTCCGGCAGTCGGCCAGGGTGCGCGCCTTCAGGCTCTCCTGCTCGGCCGGTGTCACGGTGGCGCCGTAGCGGTAGGCGAAGCCGCCCCAGGTGACGCGCTCGAGCGTGCTCCTCTGCCAGTTGACGCAGACCGCCAGGGCCTTGCCGGCGGTCGTCCCCGGATAGGGATTGACCTCGCCGACGCCGCTGCCGCCGCTCGCGATCTGCTCGCGGATGCCGGTGCGCAGGACCTCGGCCATCAGGCGGTGGTACATGACGGCGCGGACCTGCAGGTCGGCCGCGCCCGGCGCGATCTGCAGGGTTTGTACCGACGTCTGGGCGTCGGCCGGGACCGCCGCGCCGAGGGTCAGGGCGGGCAGGGCGAGGCCGACGAGGGCGGCGGCGAGAAGCAGGCGGCGCAGGCGCATGGGCAGGGTCTCCTTGATGCCGGGGCTGCCTTTCGGACCGGACGCCCCAGGTTAAGCCATGATAGCAGTGCTGCCTGGAAGATGCGGCAAGAGCATGGAGGGTTCCCCGGTGCAGGCCCTCGACCGGCCGCTGCTGATCGGCAGCGAGATCTACCGCCGCTCGACATACGGCAGCGGCCACCCGCTGGCGATCCCGCGCGTCTCGACCGCGATCGACCTCTGCCGCGCGCTCGGCTGGCTGCCCGCCGAGCATTACATGGACAGCCCGCGCGCGACGCCGGCGGAGCTCGCCCGCTTCCACGAGCCCGACTACGTCGCCGCCCTCCAGGCCGCGGAGGCCCGGCAGGAGGTCGGTGCCGAGGCCCGCGAGCGCTTCAACATCGGCGTCAACGGCAATCCGGTCTTCCCGGAGATCTTCAGCCGCCCGGCGACCGCCTGCGGCGCCTCGATCCTGGCGGCACGGCTGCTCGCGGAGGCAACCGTCCTGCCGGCGACGGTCTACAGCCCGGCCGGCGGCACCCATCACGGCCGGCCCGGCCGCGCCAGCGGCTTCTGCTACTTCAACGATCCCGTGCTGGCGATCCTGGGGCTGCTCGACCGCGGCCTGGAGCGGGTCTTCTACCTCGACCTCGACGCCCACCACGGCGACGGCGTGCAGGACGCCTTCGCCGCGGACGCGCGGGTCTTCACCCTCTCGATCCACGAGGGCGGGCGCTGGCCGATGCGGCCGCGCGACTGGATCGGGCCGGGCGGCCTCGCCGACCGGGCCGGGGGTGCCGCGCGCAACCTGCCGGTGCCCGAGGGCTTCAACGACAGCGAGCTGGCCTGGCTGGTCGAGGCGGCGGTGCTGCCGCTGGTCGAGCGCTTCCAGCCGCAGGCCCTGGTCGTGCAGTGCGGGGCGGACGCCCTGGAGGACGATCCGCAGAGCCGGCTGTCGCTGTCGAACGGGGCCCTCTGGCAGGCGCTCGCCGCGGTCCTGCCGAGCGCGCCGCGGCGCCTGGTGCTGGGCGGCGGCGGCTACAATCCCTGGTCCGTCGGCCGCGCCTGGGCCGGGGTCTGGGCGACCGTCAACGGCTTCGAGGTGCCCGAGCGCCTGCCGGCCGAGGCCGAGGCGGTGCTGCGCGCACTCGACTGGCGGCACCGCCGCGCCAAGGACCCGCCGCCGCGCTGGTTCACGACGCTGGCAGACCCGCCGCGCCCGGGCCCGGTCCGCGAGACAATCCGAGCGGCGGCGAGGGCGGTACTGGAGGCATGACCTCCGCCTTGCCCGCTGCGGCCGGCTGCGGCAAGGTCGGCGCCATGCCGACCCGCCTGCTGCTGACCCTCTTCCTGTTCCTCGCCCCCGCCGCCCTCGCGGCGCAGGAGGCCGTGACCTTCGAGACCGGCGAGGCGACCGTGGTGAGCGCCGACGGCACCCGCCACGAGTTCACCGTCGAGCTGGCGCTGACCGGCGAGCAGATGGCGCGCGGCCTGATGTTCCGAGAGGAGCTGGCGCCCGACTCCGGCATGCTCTTCGTCTTTCCCGCCCAGCGCGTCGCCTCCTTCTGGATGCGCAACACCCTGATCCCGCTCGACATGCTGTTCATCGCGCGCGACGGTCGGATCGTGCGCGTCGCCGAGCGCACCACGCCGATGAGCGACCAGGGCGTCTCCTCGCGCCGCCCGGTGATCGCCGTGCTCGAGCTCGCCGGCGGCACCGCCGCGCGCCTCGGCATCGCCGCCGGCGACAGGGTCGAAAGTCCGGCCCTGCCTTGAAATCACCGAAGCGTGTGAGTTCGATTGGGCGGACGCGAGAGGGCGGCGCGCGTTGCCGTGAGTGGGAGCGGCGCCGCGCCCGGCGAGCGCCAAACAGTTAGTGGAGTGAATGCATGCTGACCGAGGACATCCTGAAGCACCCGACCCGGGTCCTGAGCGAATCCCAGCGCGAGCGGTTCTTCGAGGAGGGCTGCGCTGTCGTCGAGGGTGTCGCCGACGCGCGCTGGCTGGAGCGCCTGCGCGCGGCGATGGCGGAGATGGTCGAGGCGAGCCGGCAGGTCGCCGCCAGCGACGAGCGCTTCATCCTGGAGGAGGGGCACGGCCCCGAGGATCCCCGGCTGCGGCGCCTGACCAGCCCGGTCTCGCACCACGAGACCTTCTGGGACTTCGCGGCCGAGTCGGCCTCGGCCGACGTGGCGGCGGACCTCTGCGGACCGGACGTGAAGTTCTATCACTCGAAGCTGAACTTCAAATGGCCGAAGGGCGGCCAGCGTTTCGACTGGCACCAGGATATCCCGACCTGGCCGCACACCGACTACAGCCCGGTCACGGTCGGCATCTACCTGGAGGATTGCAGCGAGGAACAGGGGCCGCTGCTGGCGATCCGCGGCAGCCACAAGGCGCCGCTGCACTCGATGTACGACAAGCAGGGCAACTGGGCCCTGAAGATTCCCGAAGAGGAGCTGCCGGCGGGCTGGAAGGACGAGGTGGTCAGCCTGACCGGGCCGGCGGGCTCGGCCGTGCTGATCAACTGCCGGGTGATCCACGGCTCGGCGGCCAACACCAGCGCGCGGATGCGGCCGATGCTGCTCAACGTCTACAGCTCCGCCGACTCCATGCCCTATGTCGCCAACCCGATCCCGAGCCCCTACGAGGGGCGGATCGTGCGCGGCCGGCCGGCCCGCTTCTCCTGCCACGACCCGCGCGGCTGCGAGCTGCCGCCCGACTGGTCGAAGGGCTACGTCGGCCCCTGGGCGTTCCAGAAGCCGGGCGAGGCGGCGCATTCGTGACCGGTCCCGTCCTCCTGCACCGCTACGCGCACCTCGACGAGGTCGTGCTGCACTACGTCGAGGCCGGCGAGGGCCATCCCCTGCTGCTCCTGCACGGCTGGCCGCAGACCTGTTGGGAGTGGCGGCACGTCATTCCGCTCCTGGCGCGGCGCTACCGCGTGATCGCGCCGGACCTGCGCGGCCTGGGCGACTCCTCGCGGCCGCTCGGCGGCTACGACAAGCGCACCCTGGCGGCGGATCTGCGTCAGCTCATGAAGGGCCATCTCGGCATCGACCGCTTCCACCTGGCCGGCCACGACTGGGGTGGGCCGACCGCCTTCGCGCTGGCCATCGGGCAGCAGGAGGCGGTCAGCGCGCTGGCGATCCTCGACGTGGTCATCCCGGGCGACGGCGGCGACGGCTTCTCCCAGGGCGGCCGGCGCTGGCACCACGCCTTCCACATGACGCCCGACCTGCCGGAGGCGCTGACGGCCGGCCGCGAGGAGGCCTACCTCGGCTGGTTCTACCGCACCTTCTCCCACCGGCCCGAGGCGATCGGGGAGGAGGACCTTAGAGAGTATCTGCGGACCTATCGCCAGCCCGGCGCGATGCGCGCCGGCTTCTCACTCTACCGCGCGCTGCCCCAGGACGTGTCCGACAACCGGGAGAGCCTGAAGCGCGGCAGGCTCCGGATGCCGACGCTGGCCATGGGTGGCGCGGAGAGCTGGGGCCGGCGCGATGAGGTCGGCAAGTCGCTGCGCCTCGTCGCGGAGGCGGTCGAGGAGACCGTCGTGGCCGACTGCGGCCACTTCATGCCCGAGGAGCAGCCGCAAGTGCTGGCCGAGCGCCTGCTCGCCTTCTTCGCGGGGATCGGCTGAGTCGATTGCGCCGGCCGCCGTTCCCGGCGGGCGCGGCCACTCCCCTCAGCGGCGGAAAGCCTGCCGGTCGGTGCCCTGGTAGAGAGCCTTGACCTGGCGGTCGATCGCGTCCGCGTGGCTGGCCAATGCGGCCGCATCCAGGTCCTGCACCGGCTCCGGCTCGGCAGCGAAGTTGTTGTAGGTGTCGACACCGCGCACCAGCATCGCCGAATCGTCCGCCTTGAGCTGGCGCACGTGGGTCGGGATGTAGCGGATCGCCAAGCCGATCCGGCGGTCGTCGGTCCGGTTGGGCTCGGAGCCGTGCACCAGCTTGACGTGGTGCAGCGAGAACTCGCCGGCGGACAGCGGCACCAGCACGCCCTGGTCGGCGGGGACGTCGACGGCGATTTCCTGCCCCCGGCTCAGCAGGTTGTTCTCGTGGAAGGTGTCTCGGTGCTCGAACTGATCGTGCTTGTGGCTGCCGGGCCAGAACTTCATCGCGCCGCTTTCGACTGGTGCGTCGCTCAGCGCCACCCAGGCCGTCATCACCTCGTCCGAGCTCAGGCCCCAGTAGGTCGAGTCCTGGTGCCATGACACGTAGTCGGACGTGTGCGGCTCCTTGATGAAGAAGTTGGTCGTCCAGCACAGCAGGTTGGGCCCCAGCACGTCCTCGGCAGCGTCCAGGATCGTCGGGTGGTGCACCAGCTCGTTGGCCCAGGTGAAGAGCAGGTGCACCTTGTGGCGATAGTTGCTGTTGATTGGCGAGCCGATCGTTCGCTCGTAGGCCTCCAGGCGCTGCCGGTAGTGCTGCGCCGCCTCCGCCGTCATCGCGCGCAGCGGGAAGTAGAACCCGTCGCGCTCGTACTGCTCCAGGGCCTCCTGGCTCAAAAGCTTCGGCATCACGCTTCTCCCTAGGCTGCTGGCCTGCCGGTTCCGGACCCCCGACCAACTGATGGTGCCCCAAACTGATGTTTCAGCTGTATGTTAAAACCGACCGGTCCGTTGATCAAGCAGCCGCCGCTAGCCGAACAGGACCCTCGGCAGCCAGAGGGCGATGTCAGGAAAGACGAGCACCAACGCCAGTCCCAGCACCTGCAGGCCGATGAAGGGCCACATGGCATTGAAGATCTCCCCCAGTTCGATGTCCGGGGGCGCCACCGACTTCAGGTAGAAGCAGGCGGGTCCGAAGGGCGGCGTGAGGTAGGAGATCTGCATGTTCATGCAGAACAGGACACCGAACCACACGGGATCGAATTCCAAGGCCACGACGATCGGCACGAAGATCGGCATGGTGAGCAGCAGGATGCCGATCCAGTCCATGAAGAGACCGAGGACGACCAGGATCAGCATCATCATCAGGATGATCAAAATGGGCGAGATCGGCAGGCCGGTCATCAGGTCCTGGATGAAGCGCGTGCCGCCCATCAGGTTGTAGACGCCGATCAGCGCGTTCGCTCCGAAAGTCAGCCAGAGCAGCATGCCGCAGGTGGTCATCGTCCGGTACAGCGAATGGCGCACGATTTCCCAGGTGAGCTCCCGCCGTACCAGCGCGGAAGCCATCGCGCCGAGGACGCCCATGCCCGCGGCCTCGCTGACCGATGCGATGCCGGCGTAGATCGTGCCGAGGACCCAGACGACCACCAGGAGCGGGAGCAGCAGGCCCCGGGCCAGGGCCAGCTTCTCCCCCAGGGGAAGCTTGCGCTCTTCCGGCGGCGCCGGCGGGCCGAGGCTGGGGTCGAGATGGCAGCGCAGCAGGATGTAGGCGGCGTAGAGTCCGGCGAGCAGAAGCCCGGGAAGGAGCGTGGCGACGAAGAGGTCGCCGATCGAGACGTTGGCGGTCAGGCCGTAGACGATGAGCACGATCGACGGCGGTATCATCGTGCCGAGCGAGCCGCCGGCGCAGACGACGCCGATCGCCAGCTTGCGGTCGTAGCCGAGCCGCAGCATCTGAGGCAGCGCGATCAGGCCGAGCAGGACGATTTCGCCGCCGATGATCCCTGTCATGGCCGCCATCACCACGGCGACCGCCATGGTCTGCAGCGCCAGCCCGCCTCGCAATCCGCCCGCCAGCAGGTGCATCGCCTTGAAAAGGTCGCGCGCCACGCCGCTGCGTTCGAGGATCGAGGCCATCAGGATGAACATCGGCACGGCCACGAGCACGAACTCGCTGACCAGCGAGTAGGTCCGGCTGGCGATCAGCGTCAGGCTGTTGGGGCCGAAGGCAAGGAGGGCCGCAACCATCGCGACCGCGCCGGTGGTGAAGGCGAGGGGAACGCCGATCGCCAGGAGCAGGCTGATGCCCGCCAGGATCAGCACTGTCGTCGAACCGAGGTCCATCTAGCGGGCCTCGGTGTCGTCGTCGCCGCGACGGGCGAGCCCCAGCAGCTGCAGAAGGTGCACGAGGCCCTGCAGGGCGAGCAGCAGCGAGCCGACGACCAGCGCCGTCTTGATGACCACCGGCGTCGGCTGATTCCAGGCCGAGGCCGAGGTCTCCATCGATGCCCAGGCCTTGGCGGCGACGATCCAGCCCGCGTAGATCAGCACGCCGACGTAGAACAGCATGACCAGGTGGGCGACGACGTCGGCGACCCATCGAACACGGCGGGGAAACAACCGGTAGAGCGCCGTGATCTGGATGTGCTCGCGACGCTGCAGCGTGTAGGCGCCGCCGAACAGGAAGCCGAGCGCCGTGAGGGTGATGGTGCTCTCGTGCGCCCAGATCGTCGGGGCGCCGAACAGGTAGCGGGCCGCGACCTCGTAGGCCATGATCGCCACCGAGACTAGGAACACGTAGCTCACGACCTCGCCGATCCGCCGGTTCAGGCGGTCCACGACTCTGAGATCAAGCATGGGGGGTACCTGGGATGCGCCCCGGAGCGGCCGTGGCCGCCCCGGGACCGATCAACGACAATGCGCGGAGCGATCAGTCGAGGAGACCGAGTTCCTCGAGGAAGGCGCGGTGCGACTCGTAGATCTTCCCCGCCAACTCGTTTCTGCTGCCGTACTCGGCCCAGACCTCGGCGGCGACCTGCCGAAGCTTCTGCCGCTCCTCCGAGGACCAATCGACCAGCGTCGCGCCGTCCTCGCGGGCCTGCTGCCGGGCCTTCAGGTCGCCGGCGGCCATCGTCTGGATCATGTCGAGGTTGAAGTCGCGCACCGCGGTCTCGACGATCGCCTTCAGGTCGTCGGGCAGGGCCTCCCAGGTGTCCAGGTTGATCGCCACCTCGCCGACCGGCATCGAGTGGATGCCCGGATAGATCGGGAAGGCCGCGATCTTGTGGTAGCCGAGATCCTGGTTCATCGACAGGGTGCCCCAGTCGGTACCATCGATGACGCCGCGTTCGAGCGAGGTGTAGACCTCCGACCCCGGGATGTTGGTCGGCGCCGCGCCGATCCGCCGGAAGATATCCGACGAGGGACCCTCGGGCATCCGCAGCTTGACACCCTTGAAAGCCTCAACCGACTCGACCTGCTTGGACATGGGGATGGATTCAACCCCCCACAGGACCGGCCCGACGAAGAAGAGATTGTGCTTGCGGTAGAGCTCGCGCGCCAGTTCCAGGCCGCCGCGGTGATAGAACCACATGGTCATCTGGTAGGGGTCTTCGTAGCCGGCGTTGAGGTCGCCGAGCAGCCCGAACGCCGGGTCGCGACCGGCGAAGTAGACAGCCGCCGCATGCTGACCCTCGATGACGCCGCTGCCGGCGGCCTCCAGCGTTTCGTTATGGGCGACGACGGCCTTGACCGGGAGCGCCTCGATCTGGAGCCGTCCGTCCGATGCCTTGGCGACGTTGTCCGCGAAACGCTGGAAGACCGTCTGGTTCACCGAGCCCGCCTGCCAGAGCGACTGGATCCGCCAGGTTTCCTGAGCGCCTGCCGTATCGGCGGCGGCCAATCCCAGGGCAGAAGCCAACGCGAAGGCGGTCAGAGCCTTCCACTGTTTGCCAATTCTGGTCATTTGTTTGTTTCTCCCTTTGGTTGATCTTATTGCGTTATGCGCTTTCCGTTCGGCCGTTCCCCTGTAGTGCCTGCTGCAGTTTGTCGGTCTCCTCGCTCTTCATCGCATAGGCGTGGTCGGCGTCGGGAAATGCGCCCGATCGCACTTCCTCTGCGTAGGTTTGCAGGGCCTCGACCGCGGTCTCGGCCAGCTGTGCATAACGCTTGGTGAACTTCGGCTTGAACTGGTCGAACATCCCGAGCAGGTCGGCGCCGAGCAACAGCTGCCCGCAGCTCGCCGCACCGGCGCCGATGCCGAAGGTGAAGATGCCGACGGCATCGTCGATCGCCTTGGCCACGGGCGCTGGCACCGCTTCGATCTCGAAGCCCACGGCGCCGGCGGCTTCGATCGCGCGTCCGTCCTCGATCAGGTCGAGCGCAGCCTCCGCCGTCTTGCCCTGGAGGCGGAAGCCGCCGTAGTGGTGCATGAAGTGCGGGCACATGCCGACGTGGCTCATGACCGGCACGCCGGCGTCGGCAATGGCGCGGATGATCGGCGCCTTCTCCTTGCCGCCCTGCATCTTCACCGCGTCGGCGCCGGCCTCCTTCATGAGACGCAAGGCGCTGGTGACGCCGAGTTCCGGCGTCGCGTAGCTGCCATAGGGCAGGGAGACGAGGACGAAGCTGTTCTCGGCGCCGCGGCGCACCGCGCGGCAATGCTCGACCATCGTGTCGAGCGTGACCGGCAGGGTGTTGGGATGCCCGTAGGAGATCATGCCGAGACTGTCGCCGACAGCCAGGATGTCGATGCCGGCGCGTTCAGCCCAGACCGCCATCGGGAAGTCGGGTACCGAGACCATGACGATCTTCTCGCCGGCTGCCTTGCGAGC
The DNA here is from genome assembly GCF_040905785.1 of Tistlia sp. NCBI lineage: Bacteria > Pseudomonadati > Pseudomonadota > Alphaproteobacteria > Rhodospirillales > Rhodovibrionaceae > Tistlia > Tistlia sp. Next base: position 43,529 of record NZ_JBBDQW010000090.1, on the reverse strand, counting down.
CCGCAGGTCGGGCACGGTGAGCTTCGGTCGCTCCGTCATCTCCGGCGTCCCCCCTGTCGGCGTTCCGTTACCAGCCCCGGCTGGTCCGGCCCGCTCGTCATGCTGATGCTTCGCTGATACATCAGTTGAGGACAGCTTAAATGCGATGCCTGGGCGACTCAAGCCGCAACCTTTTGCGGAGGGGGGCCGTGGCTGCTATTCATGCGGGCACCGCCAGGGAGTTTCGCAAAGCATGACCGAACAAGCAGTCGTGGCCGAGGCCTGGAACGTCCCGGACGCGGAAGCGGAAGAATCGCTTGCGAAGAAGGCCTACGAGCGCCTCGAGCGCATGATCGTCATGCTCGACATTCCGCCGGGCGGGACGCTTTCCGAAGTCTCCTTGAGTCGTCGTCTGGGGATCGGACGGACTCCGATCCGCGAAGCGATCAAGAAGCTGGAGCGGGAGGGGTTGCTTTCCATCCTCCCGCGCCGGGGCATCATGGTGACGGAGATCAACCTCGCGCAGCACCTCAAGGTGCTGGAGGTGCGCGGCCAGCTCGAGCTCCTGGTCGCGCGCGCCGCCGCCAAGCGGGCGACAGCGACGCAACGGCTCGAGATGCGGGAACTCGCCGATCGCATCCAAGAGGCGGCGGCGGCGGGAGACGGCCGCTGGTTCATGTCGGGGACGTGGGAGTTCCACGGGCTGCCGGTTGTCGCGGCCAACAACGACTGCATCGCCAGCGCGATTCAGCTTTTTCATGGACAGTCGCGCCGCTTCTGGTTTGCCCACTACGAGCGCTATGCCGACCTGCCGGAAGCGGCCAGGGTCCATGCCGAGAGGCTTCGCCGGATCGCCGAAGGCGACACGGCGGCGGCCGAGACCGCCACGACGACCGTGATGGCCTACCTGGAGAAGTTCGCTCTATCGACCGTCAAGCTCGATCGCTAGAGCACCTTCTCACCGAGTGGAATCGCGGGCGGTTGACAGCGGCATGACGCGCCGGTCTGCGGACAAGCGGTTTGCAGGTGGGATCCGGCCGACAGAGAGCAGCGTGTGGCGCCTGTTGCCACTATACTCCCGAGGAGCAGCCGTAGGTGTTGGCCGAGGGCCTGCTCGCCCTTTTTCGAGGGGATCGGCTGAGCGCGACCTTGCGGGCGCCAGGCGCAAACCCCATACTCATCTGGTCATCGACAACGACCAGGTGAGCATCATGGGCCTGCCCCAGCCGAAGGCGAGCGACCTGCCGGGCCACAGCGAGGTGGTCTCCGGCCTCGCGGTCAGCCGCGTCCGCAGCCTGCTGGCCAGCGGCGCGCTGGTCCGCGCCGAGCTGACCGAGGTCGTGCCGCGCTCGACCATCGACCGCAAGCTCAAGGCGGGCGGGCGGCTGAGCCCCGAGGAGAGCGACCGGGTCGCGCGCCTGCTGCGGCTCAAGGCCCTGGCCAGCGACACGCTCGGCGCCAGCGCCGAGGAATGGCTGCGGCTGCCGAATCCCTCGCTCGGCGGCGAGGCGCCGCTGTCGCTGCTGCGCAGCGACGAGGGCAGCCGCCGGGTCGAGGCCGCGCTGCTGCATCTCGCCCACGGCGACTACAGCTGAGCGACCGGGCGCTGAGCGACCGGGAGCCGGGCGATCGGGAATTGGGCGGTCCGGGCTTGCGCGTCTGGCGCCTGGCCAAGCGGCGCTTCGCCCGCCAGCTCGACGGCGCCGGCAACCGCCGGACCGGTGCGCGCTGGAATTCGCCCGGCCGCGGCCTGGTCTACTGCAGCCTCTGCCCCTCGACCTGCGTGCTCGAGGCCTTCGTCCACCTGCCGCCGATGCTGCGCCGGCAGTTGCCGGAGGACTTCGTCTTCGTCGAGTTGGCGCTGCCCGCCGTGCCCGGCTGGCTGTTCCGCCGCGCCGGCGCCGCCGCCGCCCTGCCGGCGGACCTGACGCTCGAGCGCAGCGTGACCCTGCCCCGGCGCCGGGAAGCGGCCGCGCGCTGGCAGCGCCGGACCGGCGACGACTGGCTCGACCGCTCGGGCGCGCTGTTCTTTCTCGCGCCCTCGGCGGTCGTGCCGCTCGACTGGAACGTCATGCTGGACCCGCGGCACGACTCGATGAAGGCCGTCGAGGTCGCGGGCCTCCATCCCTTCCGCTTCGACGAGCGGCTGGTCGAGACCTACTGAGGCTCCCGCTCGGGCACGCCGGTGCCGCGGCGCCGGGCCTCGGCGACCTCCGCCTCGTCCCAGTAGCCGATCAGGATGTTGGCGCGGATCTCGCGCCCGGCCCGCTCGGCGATCTCGGCGTCGGAGATGGTGATGCGGCTGGCCGGCCGGCGCGCCCAGCCCGACAGCAGCTCGTGCAGCCGCGCCCGCTCGCCCGCGAGGGCCGGGTCGGCGCCCAGGTCGTGGAACTCCGCGGGGTCGCTCTGGAGGTCGTAGAGCAGTGGCCGGAAGCTCTCGGCGTGGATGTACTTCCAGCGGCCGTCGAAGAGCATCTGCAGGCGCGCCTCGCCGATCGGCACGCCGAGGTCCGTGCGCGCCCGGCGCATCGCGTAGTCGTACTCGCTGACCACGAAGGGGCGCCCGGCCGCAGGCTCGCCACGCAGCAGCGGCAGCAGCGAACGGCCCTCCAGGACGTGTGGCTTGGGGGCGCCGCCGAACCATTCGAGGAAGCTCGGCGCCAGGTCGATGGCCTCGACCAGCGCGTCGCAGACCGTGCCGCGCGTGGCGTCGGCGGCGGGCGAGGGGTCGGCGACGATCAGCGGGATCCTGACCGAGCACTCGTGGAACAGCTCCTTCTCGCCGAGCCAGTGGTCGCCCAGGTAGTCGCCGTGGTCGGAGGTGAAGACGATCAGCGTCGTCTCGGCGAGGCCCTTCTCCTCGAGGAAGCGGAACAGCCGGCCGAGCTCGTCGTCGATCTGGCGGATCAGGCCCATGTAGGCCGGGATCACCCGCTCGCGCACGCCCTGCCGCGCGAAGGCCTGGCTGAAGCGTTCCTGCAGGTAGGCGGCGAGGATCGGGTGCGGGTCCTGCCGCTCGGCCGGGTCGCGCACGGGCGGCAGGACGTGGCGGCGGTCGTAGAGCGCGTGGTAGGGCGCCGGCGCGATGTAGGGCCAGTGCGGCTTGATGTACGACAGGTGCAGGCACCAGGGCCGCCCGTCGGCGCCGGCCTCCTCGAGGAAGGCCATGGCGCGCTCGGTCATGTAGGCGGTCTCGGAGTGCGCCGCCGGGATCCGCGCCGGCTTGTCGGCGTGCTCGAGCAGCCAGCCCGAGAGCAGCGCGCCCTCCGGCCCCTCGGCCGAGTTGGCCCACTCCTCCCACAGGTTCTCGCCCTGGTAGCCGAGCGCGCGCAGCCAGGCGTCGTAGGGCGGGTCGGGGTCGTAGGGGCCGGCGGGGTGCAGGCCGTCGTCGCGCTCGAAGGGCTCGAAGCCGCACTGGGCGACCCGCACCCCGACGTCCGAGGCCGGGTCGATGCCGAGGCGCCGCATGCCGGCGAGGTCGGCCTTCATGTGGGTCTTGCCGACCAGCACGGTGCGGACGTCCAGCTCCGCCAGGTGGTCGCCCAGGGTCGGCTCGCCGACGCGCAGCGGAAACTTGTTCCAGCTCGAGCCGTGCGAGCGGACGTAGCGGCCGGTGTAGAAGCTCATGCGCGAGGGGCCGCAGATCGGCGACTGCACGTAGGCGCGGTCGAAGCGGAGGCCGCGCGCCGCCAGGGCGTCGATGTTGGGCGTCTCCAGGTGCGGATGGCCGCTGCAGCCCAGGTAGTCGAAGCGCAGCTGGTCGCACATGATCCAGAGGACGTTCCGCGCGCCGGTCATCGAGCCTCCCTCGGTTGAGCGCCGATCATAGCGCCGCCCCCCGGCGCCTCGCATAGTTTGTTGACGAAGACAACGGAACAGAGCACGGTATCGTTGACAAATGCAATGATATCGGGCGGGGGAAACCGTGGCGCGCCATCCCGCGATCGCCGACATCCGGGACCTGCTGACCTTCCGCATCGCCATGCTGGCCGCGGCCAACGACCGCATGGGCCAGGACTGGCTCCAGTCGCTCTATGGCCTGCGCATCCTGGAGTGGCGGGTGCTCGGGCTCGTTGCGGCCCGCGAGCCGGTGGGCTTCGGCGAGGTCGCGCGCGCCCTGCTGGTCGACAAGGGCCAGCTCAGCCGACTGGTCAAACAGCTCGGCGCGCGCGGGCTGCTCGCCGCCGAGCCGGACGGGCGCGACCAGCGCTTGGTCCTGCTGAGCCTGACGGCGGCGGGGCGGGCGCTGCACGACCGCGTCCTGCCGGTCGCGCTGGAGCGCAACGAGCGTGTCGTCTCGGCGCTGAGCGCGCAGGAGACGGCCCAGCTGGTCGGCCTGCTCGACAAGCTGCAGCCCTTCATGGCGCACCGCGTCGAGCAGGCCGACCTCGTCGAGCCAGCCGAACGCGTCGGGCCGGACGAACGCCTTGGGGAGGGGGCCGGGCAGGCGAGGCTCCGCAGGACGACCGGAAAAGAACGATAACGGGAGGAGACGGACCATGATGAAGCGACTCGTGTTGGCGGCCTCGGCCGCCCTGATCTTCGCGGCGGGCGGCCCCGGGACCGGACCGGCCGGGGCGGCCTGGCCGGAGAAGCCGATCCAGATCATGATCCCATGGCCGGCGACCAACGACCCCTCGACCCTGGTCGCCAACGCCATCGCGCCGGTCATGGCCGAGGACCTGGGCGTGCCGGTCAAGGTCGTCAACAAGCCCGGCGGCGGCGCGGTGCTGGCGACCGCCGAGCTGGCGAGGTCGCGGCCCGACGGCTACACGCTGGGCCTGATCTCGATCGGCCCGATGATCACCCAGGTGCTGCGCGGCAAGACGCCCTACCAGAACCGCGACCTGGCGCCGCTCGGCCTGGTCTGGGCCAGCCCCTTCACCCTGGCCGCGCGCGCCGACGCGCCCTACGACGACCTGGAGGAGCTGGCCGCCTACGGGCAGGACAACGACCTGCGCCTGGCCCACTGGGGCCTCGGCGCGGTGCCGACGCTGATCGCCATGAAGGCGGCCGAGGTCGGCGGCTTCGCGTGGAAGGAGACGGCCTACTCGGAGCTCAATCCGCTGCTCGTCGTCCAGGGCGACGCCGACGTCATCACCTTCTCGACGCCCGGCCTCGCCGACTACGTCGAATCCGGCCAGATGAAGCTGCTCGCGGCGATGCTGCCGGAGCGCGTGCCGGCCTACCCGGAGGTACCGACCGTCGCCGAGCAGGGCTTCGGCGAGGCCTATTCGATCTGGTTCGGCGCCTTCGTGCCGCAGGCGACCGACCCCGAGATCGTCGAGAAGCTTTCGACCGCGCTGTTCGCCGCCATCGCCGACCCGGAGGTCCAGAAGGTCATCGCCAACGTCGGCGTCGTGCCGCAGACGACCGGCCCGGAGGCGGCGCGCCAGCGCATGGACCGCGAGCTCGAGGACTTCGGCAAGCTGATGACCGAGCTCGGCCTGATCGAGTAGGCGGACGGCGCGCAGGGGCGCGGCCGATGCCGCAGGCTGCCGGCCCGGCACCCGAAGAGGGGGCGGCGGGCGAGGGGGCGCCCGGCGAGGGAGCAGCAGGCCGGCGGGCGGACGACCTGCTCGCCGGCCTGCTCGGCCTCGCCGGGGCCGGGCTGCTCGCGGCCTCGCCCTGGCTGGTCGACCGCTCGGGCCCGGAGCCCTTCTACAAGGGACCGCTGATCTTCCCGCTGATCGCCCTGGCGCTCCTGGTCGCGGGCGCCCTGCCGTCGCTCGTGCGGCTGGCCGCCAGCCTGCTCGAGGGCCAGGGCGGCCTCGGGCGCCTCGCGCCGCCCTGGGCGGCGGTCCGGCTGGTCGGGCTGATGTGCCTCTTCCCGCCGGCGCTGCCGCTGATCGGGCTGGAGGCGGCGGTCGCGCTCTTCGCCTGTCTCGGGCTGCTGGCCGTCGGCTGGCGGCGGCCGCTGGCCGGGCTCGCGGTCGCGCTCGGCCTGGCGCTGGTCCTGCATCTCGCCTTCAAGAGCCTGCTCGACGTCTGGTTTCCCGAGCCGCTGCTCTGGGCGCTGCTGGAGGCCGCGGCGTGATCGACCACCTGGCCGAGGGCTTCGCCGCCGCCTTCGCGCTGGCCAACCTGCTGGCGCTGAGCGCCGGCACGGTCGTCGGCATCCTGGTCGGCGTGCTGCCGGGCCTGGGGCCGATGGTCGGCATGGCGGTGCTGCTGCCCTTCACCTTCTCGCTGCCGGCCGACGTCGCCCTGTCGCTGCTGCTCGGCGTCTTCTGCGGCGGCTACTTCGGCGGCGCGGTGCCGGCGATCCTGTTCCGCACGCCCGGCGTGCCTTCCTCCCTGGTCACCGCCTTCGACGGCTTCCCCCTGACCCGACGCGGCGAGGCGCAACGGGCGCTCTCGGCGGCGCTGGTTGGCTCGCTCGGCGGCGGCCTGATCTCGATCGTCATCCTGGTCGCCCTGGCGCCGCTGCTGTCGCGCGTCGCCGCCGCCTTCGGACCGCCGGAGTACTTCGCCGCGGCGCTGTTCGGCGTGCTGCTGGTCGTCGTCTCCTTCCGGCGCAAGCTGGGCCAGAGCGTCCTGCTGCTCGGGCTCGGCTTCTGGCTCTCGACCGTCGGCCTGGACGGGCCGACGCTCAGCGCGCGCTACGCCTTCGGCTTCTGGGAGCTGCAGAACGGCCTGCACATCGTGCCGCTGGTGCTCGGGCTGTTCGGCATCGGCCAGTCGCTGCTGCTGCTCGAGCAGGGCATCCTCGACACCGGCCACCTGAAGCTGAGCCGCGGCAGCCTCGACTTCTCGAAGATCCGCGAGAGCCTGCGCTACTGGCGCACGCTGATCCGCTCGGGCGTCATCGGCACCTTCGTCGGGCTGCTGCCGGGGCCGGGCTCGGTGCTCGCCTCCTACCTGGCCTACGACGCGGCGAAGCACCGCTCGCGGGATCCCGATTCCTTCGGCAAGGGCAATCCCGAGGGCGGCCTCGCCGCCGAGGCCGGCAACAACGCGGTGCCGGCCGGCGCGCTGATCCCGCTGCTCACGCTCGGGATCCCGGGCGAGGCCCTGAGCGCGCTGCTGCTCAGCGTCTTCATCCTCAACGGCATCTATCCGGGGCCGCTGCTGCTGGTGAAGGAACCGGTGCTGATCTCGACGCTCTACTGGTCGATGCTGCTGATCAACCTGGTCGCCTTCCTGGTCCTGGCGCTGTGGCTGCGGCCCTTCGCGACGATCGTGCGGACGCCCGTCAAGGTGCTGGCGGTCTCGGTGATCCTGGTCTCGCTGGTCGGCATCTACCCGGTGAACCTGCGGCTCTTCGACTGCGGCGTGGCGCTGGCCGCCGGGGTGCTCGGCTACGCCCTGCTCAAGCGCGACTGGCCGATCGTCTCCCTGGTCATGGGCATCGTCATGGGCCCGATCCTGGAGAACCGCCTGCGCGAGACCCTGAGTCTCGGCGAGGGCAGCCCGCTGATCCTGCTGGAGCGACCGATCACGCTGGGCGTGCTGCTGCTCTGCCTCGCCGTCGTGCTGCTGCCGCTGCGGCGGCGGCGGGCGCGGCCGTGACCGGCCGTGATCGGGCGTGACCGGGGGGCGCCGGCTCAGCGCTTGCGCGCCAGGGTCAGGCCGTCGCCGATCGGCACCAGTGAGATGGTCCAGCGCGGGTCCTCCTTCAGCGCGGCGTTGAGCGCGCGGATCGCCCGAGTGTCGGCGTCGTCCTTGGCCGGATCGACGACCGAGCCGCCCCAGAGCACGTTGTCGAGGCCGAGCAGGCCGCCGCTGCGCAGCAGCGTGTGGCAGCGCTCGAGATAGCCCTGGTAGCTCTCCTTGTCGGCGTCGACGAAGGCGTAGTCGTAGCTGCCGCTCTCGCCCGCGGCGATCGCCTCGTCGAGCGTCTCGAGCGCCGGCCCGAGGCGCAGGTCGACCCGCTCCGCCACGCCCGCCTTTCGCCAGTAGCGCCGGGCGACCTCGGTGTAGCTCTCCGAGAGGTCGCAGCAGGTCAGGCGCCCCTCCGGTCCCATGGCGAGCGCCACGGCCAGGGAGGAATAGCCGGTGAAGGTGCCGACCTCCAGGTAGCGCCGGGCGCCGATCAGCTCGGCGAGCAGGCCCATCAGCTGGCCCTGCTCCGGCGAGATCTGCATGCCGCCGCCGCGCATGGTCGCGGTCTCCTCGCGCAGCTCGGCGAGGATCGGCGGCTCGCGCAGCGAGGTCTCGAGGATGTAGTCGTAGAGAGCGTCCGTGACCTCGATGGTCCTGCGCGACATGCTTCGACTCCTGGTGGATGGTCGTGCGCGACCAGATAGACGGCTGCGGGGGCCGACGCACCCGAAACCTCTGCTAGACCTGCCGCTCGGCGCCGCGGAACTCGACGAACTGCTGCATGCGCGCCCAGGCCCAGTCGCCGTAGACGAAGGGCGGCGCGTCGCCGAGCAGCGGCTCGATCCGGGCCTCGACCCGGGGCTCGAGGAAGAAGGGCACGGAGTGGCGGGGGGGGGGG
>NZ_JBBDQW010000090.1:0-35097 GCF_040905785.1 Tistlia sp. | reverse complement strand
CCCCCCCCCCCCCACGACACGGTGCTCGGTCGCGCGGATCCGCCCGCCGGTGATGTCGCTCAGCATCTGGCCGAAGTTGACGGCCAGGCCGTCGCCCGGCACCTCGAGCCAGGCGCCGTCCGTGGCCCTGGCCTGGAGGCCGCCGCTGCCGTCGGTCCACAGCAGGGTGACGAAGCCGCTGTCGCTGTGCGGCCGGCCGACGACCAGGCGGCCGTCGGGCAGGATCTCGGGATCGGCCGGCTGGCTGGCCGGCGGGCGCACCGGATAGTGCAGCAGGCGCAGGGTCGAGTTGCCGCCCTCGAACCAGGACAGCGGCCGCTGCGGCGCCACGCCGAGGCCGAGGGCGACGGCGCGCACGAGGTCGCGGCCGAGCGCCTCGAAACGCCCGTAGGCCTGTGCGACCGCGGCCCGCCAGCCGGCGCAGGGCTCGGCGGCCGGCCAGGGCGTCGCCTCGGTCAGGGGGTCGGCGTCGCGGGGCCTCCAGTCGTCGCCCAGGGCGTCGCGGCCGAGGTCGATGCCCTCCTTGTAGGTCGGGTCGCCGTCCTGCAGCGGGAAGTAGCCGCGGTAGACGTTGCGGTGCGCCGGCTCGAACTTGCGCCGGGCGAGCGCCCAGCGGGCCTCGGCCGGCAGCTCGAAGAAGCGCAGCAGCAGGCGCATCTCGGCCTCGAAGGCGGCGTCGACCACACCCTCCAGGACCAGGAAGCCGGGATCGGCCCCGGCGGCGACGAGTGCGTTGGCCGCGGCGGGATCGCCGGCGCGCAGAGCCGAGGCCTCGAGGCGGGGAATGGCGGTCATGGCGGCAGCGTCTCCCTTGGGCTCGCGGGGGCCGGTCGCCCCTCGGTCGTTCGGAATTGTCCGTCCCCGCCCGGTCAGGCGACGGTCCAGTCTTCCGTCAGCAAGCGCGGCACCCGCGCAAACTCGCCCCTGTTTGCGGTCACCAGCGTGGCGCCGCGGCGGCGCGCCTGTGCTGCGATCAGCAGATCGTAGGGCCCGATCGGCGTTCCGGCACGCTTGAGCTCCGCCCGGAGCGCGCCCGCCTCCTCGGCGTCTTCGGACTCCAAGGCGAGCACCTCGATCGGCGCCTGCAGGAAGATTCCGAGCCGCTCGGCGTTCTCCTCACGCCGGGCGCTGTTGGCGATGCCGTAGTGCAGCTCGAAGAGGACGATGGAGGAGAGCGCGAGCCCGCCCTCCGGCAGCGCGCGCAGGAAGCGCTGCAGCAGCGGCGCGGGGGCCTGTTTCAGGACCGCGATGACGACGTTGGTATCCAGGCAGATCATCCGTCGAACGACGGCTCGTCGCCTTCCGGCAGGGGCGGCTGCTCCCGGCCTTCCTCCATGAAGGGCACGTCCTTGTAGCGCGAGAGCGCAGCGAGCCAGGCGCCGGCGTCGAACTCCAGGGGCTCGAGCAGCACGCCGCGCCCGACCCGGCGCACGCGCACCTCGGTGCCCGGCAGGCGGAAGGCCTTCGGCAGCCGGACGGCCTGGCTGCCGCCGTGCTTGAAGAGTTTTGCGGTCTCGCTCTCGGCCATGCCCGCCTCCGCTCCCCGGCAGGGGTAGATACTCGCTGTATATATGCGACGGGCGTGCGGCGGGCAAGCGGGCTCGCGAAACTCGGCCGCTGCTTCCGCTCAGATCACCCGCTCGCGGACCTTGAGGAAGCGGATCTTGGGGTGGTTCTTCTGAGCGTCCTCGAGGTGCCAGGCGTTGCGCGCCAGGAACACCGGGCAGTCGTCGTGGTCGTCGGCGATCGAGGAGCGCTCGCCCTCGGTCAGCGCCTTGAGCGCCACAGGGTCGTCGCTCTCCAGCCAGCGCGCCGTGAAATAGATGGTCTGCTCGAAGATCACGGGCACGTCGTACTCGGTGCGGATGCGGTCGGCCATGACCTCGAACTGCAGCGGGCCGACGACGCCGACGATCCAGTCGGCGCCGAGGCGCGGCTTGAAGACGCGGGCCGCGCCCTCCTCGGCGAGCTGGGACAGGGCCCGGCCCAGGTGCTTGGCCCTCAGCGGGTCGGTCGGGCGCACCTTCTGCAGCATTTCCGGCGCGAAGGCGGGCAGGCCGGTGAAGTGCAGCTCCTCGCCCTCGGTCAGGCTGTCGCCCAGGTGCAGGTTGCCGTGGTTCGGCAGGCCGATGATGTCGCCGGCCCAGGCTTCCTCCGCGAGCTCGCGGTCCCGCGCCAGGAACAGCACGGGATTGTGCACGTTCAGGGTCTTGCCGGTGCGCACCTGCTTCAGCTTCATGCCGCGCTTGAAGTGGCCCGAGGCGAGCCGCACGAAGGCGATGCGGTCGCGGTGCTTGGGGTCCATGTTCGCCTGAATCTTGAAGACGAAGCCGGAGACCTTGTCGTCGGCGGGCGAGACCGAGCGCTCGGCGGCCGGCTGGGCGCGCGGCGGCGGTGCCAGGCGGGCGACGCCCTCGAGCAGCTCGCGCACGCCGAAGTTGTTGAGCGCCGAGCCGAAATAGACCGGCGTCATGTCGCCGGCCCGGTAGGCCTCGAAGTCGAAGGCGGGGCAGAGGCCGCGGGCCATCTCGACCTGCTCGCGCAGCTCGGCCACGGCGTAGTCGGGCAGCAGCGCGTCGAGCTTGGGGTCGTCGAGGCCGTGGCACTGCTCGCCCTCGGCGGCCCGCTCGCCCTTGGAGCGGGCGATCAGCAGCAGCTTGTCCTCGAACAGGTCGTAGCAGCCGAGGAAGCCCCGGCCCATGCCGATCGGCCAGGAGGCCGGCGTGACGTCGAGTTGCAGGGTCTGCTCGATCTCGTCGAGCAGCTCGAAGGAGTCGCGCGCCTCGCGGTCCATCTTGTTGATGAAGGTGACGATCGGCACGTTGCGCAGGCGGCAGACCTCGAACAGCTTGCGGGTCTGCGCCTCGATGCCCTTGGCCGCGTCGATCACCATGATCGCCGAGTCGACGGCGGTCAGGGTGCGGTAGGTGTCCTCCGAGAAGTCCTCGTGGCCCGGCGTGTCGAGCAGGTTGAAGGTCCAGTCGCCGTAGTCGTAGGTCATCACCGCCGAGGTCACGGAGATGCCGCGCTCCTGCTCAACCTTCATCCAGTCGGAGCGGGCGCGCCGGCGGTCGCCGCGCGCCTTGACCGCGCCGGCGAGCTGGATGGCGCCGCCGAACAGCAGCAGCTTCTCGGTCAGCGTCGTCTTGCCGGCGTCCGGGTGGCTGATGATCGCGAAGGTGCGGCGCCGGGCGATCTCCGGCGGCAGCTGCGCCGCGCCGGCGTCCGGATCGCCGACCAGCGGGGGAGCGGTCGTGTCCATGAAACTCTCGATTCCGTGGTGTCCCGCCTCATGTAGCGGAGGCGCGGGCCGGATGAAAGGGGCGGGGGCGCCGCAGGGGGCGCACGTATCGACGCCGCTGGCCGACACCGCTGGCCGACGCCGCTGGACTTGGGCGGGGCCCCTGACTACCTTCCGCGGCGGACGGACGGGGAGTAGCGCAGCCTGGTAGCGCATCTGCTTTGGGAGCAGAGGGTCGCTGGTTCGAATCCAGTCTCCCCGACCAGTCTCGCCGCGGCCTTTCCCGACCGGAGAGGCCGACCTAAAGAGGCCGAGCGGAGGGTTCGAGTCGTGCAGGTACGCATCTACAGGCTGTCCAAGACCGCCATGCAGTCGGGCCGCGCCCTGACCGACAACTGGGTCGTCGAGCACGAGCCGCTCGAGGGCCGGCGCGTCGAGCCGCTGATGGGCTGGACCTCCTCGGGCGACACCCGCCAGCAGCTCCGCCTGTTCTTCAAGAGCCAGGCCGAGGCCGAGGCCTATGCCCGGCGCAACGGCCTGATGTACTCGGTCGAGCAGCCGCACGAGCGCACCGTCCGGCCCAAGGCTTACGGCGACAACTTCCGCCCCGACAAACTGCTGACCTGGACCCACTGACGCGCTGGCGGCCCTGCGGTTGCAGCTCGGCCCCGTCTAGGTCCGCCCGCTAGTCTTCGATCTGCTTCTGCTCGTCGGGCTCGATGACCTCGAGGCGGACCGGCTGGCGGTCGGACTCGAGCAGCTCGATGGCCCGGTCCGCGCCGTCCTGGAAGGGGTCGAGGACGAGGTCGGCGCCGGCGGCGAGCAGCATCGGGGTCTCCGCCTCGCGGTTCGTCGTCACGGCGACCCGGCCGCCGAAGCCGGCGGCGCGCAGCGTCTGGGCGAAGACGATCCGGGCGTCGCTCTGGTTCACGCCCGCCTCGTGGTCGCGGATCGTCGAGATTGCCCAGTGCGCCGAGCCCAGCGGCAGGGACGCCAGGAACTCGGGGTCGGCGACGTCCCCGTAGACAGTCTCGAGCCCGTCCCGCCGCCAGAACCTGACGGCGATCGGGCTGAAGTCGACGCCGAGCACCCGGTAGCCCTTCAGCAGCAGGCGCGTCGCCATGGCGCCGCCATAGCGGCCGAGGCCGAACAGGATGACGTCGAAGCGGCCGGTCGGCGCCGGCGCCTCGGCCTCGGCGCGCCGGCCGCGCCGGATGTCGAAGGGTCCGAGCAGCGGCTCGCACAGGCGGTAGAGCTGGTGGGAATAGGTGATCATGTAGGTCGAGGCCGCGATCGTGATCAGCCCGACCAGGGTGACCAGCCCCAGGGCCTCGACCTCGACCTGTCCGACCGCCAGGCCCATGGCCATGAAGATGAGGGAGAACTCGCTGATCTGCGCCACCGTCAGGCCGGCCAGGAAGCCGGTCCGGCGCTGGTAGCCGAGCGCGGTCATGATCATCAGCACGATCAGCGGGTTGCCGACCAGGACGAAGAGCGAGAGCACGGCGGCGTCGAGACCGCTCGCGCCCAGGCTCTCCAGCTCCAGTCGGGCGCCGAGGCCGATGAAGAAGAACAGCAGCAGGAAGTCGCGCAGCGGCGCCAGGCGCGCCGAGATGGCGTCGCGGAAGGGCGTGGAGGCGAGTGCCACGCCGGCGAGCAGGCCGCCCAGCTCCTTGCCCAGGCCCAGCGCCTCGCCGAGCGCGGCAAAGGCGACCGCCAGGGCCAGGGCGAAGCCGATCAGCAGCTCCGGCGCCTGGCCGAGGCGCTCGGTCAGGGGTGTGGCGACGAAGCGCACGAAGACCAGCACCAGGCCGAGCATCAGCAGGCCGGCGCCGAGCGTCGCCAGGACCCCGCCGACCAGCGAGCCGCCCTCTTCGGCGCCGGCGCCACCGAGCGCCGACAGCAGGATCATGGCGAGCACCACGACCAGGTCCTGGACGATCAGGAAGCCGAGTGCGATGCGGCCGTGGAGGGAGTCGATCTCGCGTTTGTCGGAGAGCAGCTTGACGATGATGATGGTGCTGGAAAAGGTCAGCGCGACGGCGACGTAGAGGCTGGTGACGGCGTCGAGGCCCAGGCCGAGGCAGATCAGGAAGCCGAAGAGCGAGGTGAAGATCACTTGGCCGAGGCCGGTGGCCAGCGAGACGGGGCCCAGGGTGCGGATCAGCTGGACGTCCAGCTTGATGCCGACCAGGAACAGCAGCACGGCGATGCCGAGCTCGCCGAGCAGCTCGATCGGCTCGGCGGAGCGGGCGATGTCGAGGCCGGAAGGACCGGCCAGGATGCCGACCGCGATGAAGCTGACGATCAGCGGCTGGCGCAGCAGCAGGCCGAGGAAGCCCGCCGTCGCGGCCAACACCAGCAGCACGGCGACCTCGTTGAAGGTCGATTCGAAGATCCATTCCGTCATCGCCGCCCCTCCATGCCGTTCGCCCGGCCTGCTCCGGCCTCGCCCCGGCCGTTCAGTCGCCGCGCCGCAGGGCGGCGAAGATGCGCTTCTCGAGCTCGACGACGGCCAGCAGGACGACCCCGAGCGCGATCACGACGAGGCCGTCGGAAAGCGCCACCGGCCGGCTGCCGAAGACCGCGTTGAGCACCGGCAGGTAGGTGAAGGCGAGCTGCGCCACCACCACCACCGAGACGCCGGTCAGCACCGCCCGGGTGCCGAGGACGCCCTGCCAGGACAGCGAGCTGCCGTGCACGTAGCGGACGCTGAACAGGTAGAAGATCTCCATCACCACGAAGGCGTTGACGACCAGCGTGCGCGCGCTCTCGATCGGCAGCCCGCGGCCGATCGCCCAGGTGTAGACGGAAAAGGTTCCGGCCACCATCAGCGCCGAGACGAAGAGGATGCGCCAGAGCAGGCGTCCCGAGAGCAGGGCCCTGCCCGCCGGCCTGGCCGGCCGCTGCATCGCGCCTGGTTCCGTCGGCTCGAACGCCAGGGTCAGCCCCAGGCTGATCGCCGTCACCATGTTGATCCAGAGGATCTGGACCGGCGTCACCGGCAGGGTCAGGCCCAACAGGATCGCCAGGATGATGGTAAGGGCCTCGCCGCCGTTGGTTGGCAGCGTCCAGGCGATGACCTTGGTCAGGTTGTCGTAGACCGTGCGCCCTTCGCGCACGGCCGCCACGATCGAGGCGAAGTTGTCGTCGGCCAGCACCATCTCGCTGGCTTCCTTGGCGGCCTCGGTGCCCTTGCGGCCCATGGCGACGCCGACGTCGGCGCGCTTCAGGGCGGGCGCGTCGTTCACGCCGTCGCCGGTCATGGCGATGATCGAGCCGTCGGCCTGCAGGGCTTCGACGAGACGCAGCTTGTGCTCGGGGCTGGTGCGCGCGAAGACGGTGGCCTCGCGGGCCTGCTCCAGGAAGCCGGCCTCGTCGAGCGCGTCCAGATCCTGGCCGGTGACGGCGCGGGGATCGTCGGCGAGCTCGAGCTGGAGCGCGATGGCGCGCGCCGTCGCGGCGTGGTCGCCGGTGATCATCTTGACCCGGATGCCGGCTGAGCGGCACTCCGCGACCGCGGCGATCGCCTCGGGGCGCGGCGGGTCGATCAGCCCGACCAGGCCGAGCAGGCAGAGCCCGCCCTCCACCTCGTCGGGCGAGAGCCGCTCGGCGCTCTCGGGCAGGGTGAGGCGCGCGATGCCCAGAACGCGCTGGCCGTCGGCCGCCAGAATCTCGACCTGGCGGAGCCAGCGGTCCGCCTCGATCGGACGGTCGCCATCCGGCGCGGCGACGGATTCACACATGGCGACGATGCGCTCGGGCGCGCCCTTGACGTAGGCGACGGCCGACCGGCCGTCCCGGCCGTGCAGGGTCGCCATGTAGCGGTGCCGGGAATCGAAGGGAATCTCGTCGCGGCGCGGGCAGTGCGCGCGTGCTGCCGCGGTGTCGTGGCCGGCCTTCACGGCCAGCGACAGCAGCGCGCCCTCCATCGGGTCGCCGTCGACGATCCAGTCGTCATCGACCTGTCGCAGCTCCGCGTCGTTGCACAGCAGCGCCGCGAGCGTCAGCTCCTCCAGGACCGGGTCCGACGCGGCGTCGATCGTCTCGCCCTCGACCCGGAAGTCGCCGCTCGGGCGGTAGCCCGCGCCCTCGACTTCGATGCGAGCTTCCGAGGTCGCAAGCGTCCGCACGGTCATCTCGTTGCGCGTCAGCGTCCCCGTCTTGTCGGAGCAGATGACGGAGACCGCGCCGAGCGTCTCGACCGCCGGCAGGCGCCGGATGATCGCGTTGCGCCGCGCCATGCGCTGGACGCCGACCGCGAGGGTAATGGTCATGACCGCGGGCAGCCCCTCGGGGATCGCGGCGACCGCGAGGCCGACGACGGCCATGAAGGCCTCGTCGTAGGGATAGGCGCGGACGAAGGCGGCGAAGCCGAAGACCAGGGAGGAGGCCGCCAGCACGGCCAGGGTGACCCGCCTGGCGAAGCGGTCCATCTGCCGGACCAGCGGTGTCGTCAGGCTCTCGACGGCGCCGATCATGGCACTGATGCGACCCAGCTCGGTGTCGCCGCCGGTGGTCACGACGAGGCCGGTCCCCTGGCCGGCCGCGACCAGGGTGCCGGAGAAGGCAAGGGAGAAGCGGTCGCCCAGCGGCGCGTCGGCCTCGACCGGGGGCACCGCCTTGTCGACCGGGACCGACTCGCCGGTCAGGATCGCCTCGTCGACGCGCAGGCTGCGCGCCTTGACCAGGCGCAGGTCGGCCGGCACCCGGTCGCCCGCCTCCAGCAGCACGAGGTCGCCCGGCACGACCGAGTCGGCCGGGACGGGGGTCCGCCGGCCGTCGCGCAGCACCGTGGCCTGCGGGTCGATCATGCCGCGGATCGCCTGGAGCGCGCGTTCTGCGCGGCCTTCCTGGACGTAGCCGATCACGGCATTGACGAGGACCACGGCCAGGATGACCAGGGCGTCGGTGACGTGGCCCATGGCCGCGGCCAGGGCGCCGGCGACCAGCAGCACGTAGATCAGCAGGTCGTGGAACTGCAGGAGAAAACGTACCAGGGCGCTTCGGCGCCGGCCCTGCGGCAGCCGGTTCGGGCCGTGCTCCTCGAGCCGCCGCGCAGCCTCCTCCCGGGACAGGCCGTCCGGGCCGCTGTCCAGCGCGGCGACTGCGGACGAGGCCTCCAGGGCGTGCCAGGGCCGATCCCGGTCGTGAGCGGGCGAGCCCTGACCGGACGCCGGCCCGGCGCCGGGGGATGCTGCGTCGCTTGGAGACTGCTTGGGCATGGGCTTCCTGTCCTGCCTGCCGTTCTGCCGTTCTGCCGGAAAGCGCCCCGCCCAGTCCAGCGGCGATCCGCCACGGCCCCGCGCCGGGGGCGACCTGTCGAGGGACGTGCCGCGGCATCCTGGCGCCGGCCCTGGCGCTCGTGCCGGCGGGTCACGACTGCCGTGCTGCCGCGCGCAAAAACTTCCCTTGACGCGGGTGCGCGACTTTCCGATCTTCTTGGTGTCGCCTGGATCGAGAACCGGGCGGTCGCGGAGATTTGAGCGAGCAGCTTGCGCCGCGTCACCAAACGCTAAAGCGCCACGGCACCGTCGTGGCTTCCACTTTCGAGGAGGGCACCATGAGCGGGCGTCACGATCCAACGCGAATGCACCGAACACCTGCGATGAGGAAGACCCTCGGCCGCTGTCGTCGCGGCTGCTGATTTCCCTCGCGCTGTTCCGGGCCCCCAGGGCTCCGGCGATCGCCGCTCCCGGCCTGCCGGTCGGGGCGGCCCACCGTTCGGTGAGAAACGCGTCCATGTCCCAGAGCTATGTGATCGAGATCGACGAGGAGTCGGTCGGCCTGGTCGTCCGCAAGGACGGCGACCGCAGTTTCGTGTTCCATGCCGCGAGCAGCCGCTTCGGCGTCCTCGATGGGCAGGCCTTCGCCAGCGTCCGGGCGGCCGAGCGCGCCGCCGCGAACCTGCACCGCCGGCCTGCCGTGGCGGCCTCCCAGCGGCCGGCGGGACTCCGGCAGGCCGCCGTGGGAGGCCGCTGATGGACGGCTCCAGCGCGCCGGTCCGCCCGGCGCAGCTCGCGGTTCCAGGAGGCGAGCGCCCCTCGGCGCGCGCGCCCTCCTCGGCTCCGGCCGAGGCGCTCCTGCGCTTCCGCGGCGTCGCCAAGATCTTTCCGGCCCGCAAGGGGCAGGCGGCGGTGACCGCGCTCAGCGACATCGATCTCGAGGTGCCGCGCGGCGCCGTGGTCGGCGTCATCGGCCGCTCGGGCGCCGGCAAGTCGACGCTGATCCGCCTGGCCAACGGCCTGGAGCGGGCGAGCGCCGGCTCGGTCGAGATCGCCGGCCGTGACGTCACGGCGCTGACGGAGCGCGGCTGGCGCGATGCGAGACGCTCAATCGGCATGATTTTCCAGCACTTCAATCTTCTGTCCTCGCGCAGCGTCTTCGACAACGTGGCGCTGCCGCTGGAGGTCGCCGGCCTCGGGCGGGCGGCGATCGAGCGGCGCGTCGCGCCCCTGCTCGACCTCGTCGGGCTGACCGACAAGCGCGACCGCTACCCGGTCGAACTGTCGGGCGGGCAGAAGCAGCGGGTCGGCATCGCCCGCGCGCTCGCCACCGAACCGGAGCTGCTGCTCTGCGACGAGGCGACCTCGGCGCTGGATCCCGAGACCACGGCCTCGATCCTGGCGCTGCTGCGCCGGGTCAACCGCGAGCTCGGCGTGACTATCCTGCTGATCACCCACGAGATCCCGGTGATCAAGGAGGTCTGCGACCGGGTCGCGGTGATCGACCAGGGCCGCATCGTCGAGCAGGGTGCCACCTTCGAGGTCTTCACCCGTCCGGCCCAGGCGACGACCGCGCGCTTCGTCGAGGCGGTGACCCGCGCCGAGCTGTCGCCGCAGCTGGCGGCGCGGCTCGCGGCGAGCGGCGGGGCCGGGGCGCGGCTCGTCTTGCGCATCGGCTTTTCCGGCAGCGCCGGCACGGCGCCGCTGGTCGTGCGCCTGGCCGAGCGCTTCGGCTCGGCCTTCGAAGTCTCCGGGGGGCGCATCGACACGGTCGGCGGCAGGCCCTTCGGCAGCCTCATCGCCCTGGTCCCGGCCGACGGCGACCTCGGCGACCTGGTCGAGGAGTTCGACCTGACCCTGGAGGTGCTCGGCCATGTCGCCTGAGATGATTTCCCTGATCCTGGAGGCGACCCTGGAGACCCTGGCGATGGTCGCGGTGGCCGCCGGCATCGGCACGCTGCTCGGCCTGCCGCTCGGCGTCTTCCTGGCGACCAGCCGGCGCGGCGAGCTCTTCGCCGCCCCGGCGACCAACGGCGTGCTCGGCCTGATCGTCAACGCTACCCGCTCGACGCCTTTCATCATCCTGGTCGTCGCGATCATCCCCTTCACCCGCCTGGTCGCCGGCACCTCGATCGGCACGACGGCGGCGATCGTGCCGCTGACCGTGGCCTCGACGCCCTTCATCGCGCGCATCGTCGAGGGCGCGATCCGCGAGGTCGACCACGGCCTGGTCGAGGCGGCGCGTGCGATGGGCGCCTCGCCGCTGCAGATCGTGGCCAAGGTGCTGGTGCCCGAGGCGCGGCCCGGCATCGTGCTGGGCCTGACCCTGGCCGTGGTCAGCCTGCTCGGCTACTCGGCGATGGTCGGGGCGGTCGGCGGCGGCGGCCTCGGCGATCTCGGGATCCGCTACGGCTATCAGCGCTTCATGCCCGAGGTCATGGCCGCGGTCGTGCTGGTGCTGATCGTCCTGGTCCAGGCCGTGCAGTCCGGCGGCGAGCGTCTGGCGCGCCGCCTCAACAAGCGCGTGCGGCAGGACTGAGCCTCGACGCCCCCTTTCCCCCTCCGTCCCTCTCTTTCCCCAACCCTCTCAGCCAAGGAATCGCTGCCATGTCCTTCTCTCCTTCCCTCCGGCGCCTGGTCCTGGCCGCCGCCCTGGCCGCGGCGCTGCCCGCGGCCGGCGGCCCCGCCGCCGCCGAG
This sequence comes from Tistlia sp., assembly GCF_040905785.1. NCBI lineage: Bacteria > Pseudomonadati > Pseudomonadota > Alphaproteobacteria > Rhodospirillales > Rhodovibrionaceae > Tistlia > Tistlia sp. The sequence continues at coordinate 23,934 of NZ_JBBDQW010000090.1, read as the reverse complement.
ACCCTGAAGATCGGCGTCACGCCGGGCCCCCACGCCGAGATCCTGGAGCAGGTCAAGCCGGTCGCGGCCGAGCAGGGCCTGGAGATCGAGATCGTCGAGTTCTCGGACTACGTCGTGCCCAACGAGGCGCTGAACGCGGGCGAGATCCAGGCCAACTCCTTCCAGAACCAGCCCTACCTGGACAACCAGATCGCCGACCGCGGCTACGCCCTCGAGACGGCGGCCCTGACCGTCAACTTCCCGCTCGGCATCTATTCTTCCAAGCACGACTCCTGGGACGCGGTGCCGGAGGGCGCCTCGGTTGCGATCCAGAACGACCCGACCAACGGCGGCCGCTCGCTGCTGCTGCTCCAGGACAAGGGGGCGATCACGCTGCGCGAGGGCGTCGGCTATGCGCCCAGCGTCGCCGACATCGTCGAGAACCCGAAGAACCTGCGCTTCATCGAGATCGACGCCGCCCAGACGCCGCGCGTGCTGCCGGACGTCGACGCCGCGGCGATCAACACCAACTACGCCGTCGAGGCCGGCCTGACCCCGGAGCAGGCGCTGCTGCGCGAGGACCCCAAGGGACCCTACGTCAACATCCTGGTGGTGCGCAGCCAGGACCGCGACGCGGCCTGGGTCGCCAAGCTGGTCGCGGCCTACCACAGCCCCGCGGTCAGGGAGTTCGTCGAGACGCGCTTCGAGGGCGCGGTGCTGCCGAGCTGGTGAAGCGTGCCGGCTGGCGCGGAAGGGGGCGGTCCCGCCGGGCGCGGGGCCGCCCTTTCCTTTGTCAAGGCGCCGCCGCCGTCGCTATAGTCCCGGCGCCGCGAGGAACCGGGCGCCCGTAGCTCAGCTGGATAGAGCACGTGCCTTCTAAGCATGGGGTCGTTGGTTCAAGTCCAACCGGGCGCACCACCTTGTCTCCTCGCCGCCGACCCCCGACTCGAAAGCCCTTTCGCCGGAGTGCAGCCCCCGCCGCCGGCGGGCACCGCGAATGAAGTGCAGGCGAGCGGCGCGAGGAACCCCCTTCGCCGGTCGGGCGTTGCCGGTCCGGTGAATTTCGCCTGTAATGATAGCTCGGCGGCCGGTCGTGTCCAGGCCGGTCCGTCGTGCGTGCGCGTTGCGACCTCGGGTGAGTTTGGGGGAGGGGCATTTGGAGAGCGTTCAGCCGGAGGAAGGTGCAGCGGCCGACGCACTGGTCTGTGCTGTCGGCGGGCCGCTCATCGATGCCGTCCCCGTCGCGATCTACGTCTGCGACGCCGCCGGGGTCATCGTCCGCTACAACCCCAAGGCAGTCGAGCTGTGGGGCCGCGCACCACAAGTCGGCGATCCGGAACAGCTCTTCTGCGGATCCTTGCGCCTGCACCGGGTCAACGGCGGCCTCCTGCCGCACGACGAGATGCCGATGGCCTGGACGCTGCGGACCGGCGAGGCGGCCGAGAACCGGGAGGTGGTCATCGAGCGTCCCGACGGCAGCCGGATCTGGGCGCTCGTCAACATCGCCCCGCTCGAGGACGGCGAGGGCAGGCTGATCGGCGCCGTCAACTGCTTCCAGGACATCACCGCCCGCAAGCGGGCGGAACGGGCGGCACAGGAGACCAGGGACTTCCTGATCGGCGTCATCGAGACCACCCCGGAATGCGTGAAGGTGGTCGCCCGGGACGGCCGTCTGCTGCGCATCAATTCTGCGGGCCTGCACATGGTCGAGGCGGACTCCCTGGACCAGATCCAGGGCAGCGACATCTTGCAGCTGATCGCGCCGGCCTACCGCACCCGCTGGGGCGAGCACCACCGGCGGGTCTGCGACGGCGAGACCCTCTCCTGGGAGTTCGAGCTCGTCAGCCTGAAGGGCACGCAGCGGCACATGGAGAGCCATGCCGTTCCGCTCGCCTTGCCCGACGGCAGCGTGGCGCAGCTCGCGGTCACCCGGGACGTGTCGCAGCGCAAGCGCGACGAGCAAGCGCTGCGCGAAGGCGAACAGCGCCTGCGCGAGATCCTGGGCGCGCTGCCGACCGCCGTCTACACCACCGATGCCGAGGGTCGCCTGACCTTCTACAACGAGGCTGCCGCCGACTTCTGGGGCTGCCGGCCGATCCTGGGCGAGGCCGCCTGGCGCGGCGCCTGGCGGATATTTCAGCCCGACGGCAGCCCGTTGCCGCACGAGGCCTGCCCGATGGTGGTGGCGCTGAAGGAGCGGCGGGCGCTGCGCCATGCCGAGGCGATCTGCGAACGCCCGGACGGCCGGCGCATACCCTTCGCCGCCTATCCGACGCCGATGTGGCGCGCCGACGGCAAACTCGCTGGCGCCGTCAACATGCTGGTCGACATCAGCCGCCACAAGCAGGCCGAGGAACACCAGCAGCTGCTGGTCAACGAGCTCAACCACCGGGTCAAGAACACCCTGGCGACGGTGCAGTCGATCGTCCGCCACAGCCTGCGCGGCGCCGAGTCCGTCGAGAGCTTCCGCGCGACCTTCGGCGGCCGCCTCATGGCCTTGAGCCGGGCGCACGACCTGCTGACGCAACGACACTGGGAGGGGGCGGCGCTGACCGTCCTTCTGGAACAGGCCGTCGCGCCCTACGAAGGTGCGACGCAGGCCCTCGCACCAAGGTCGCCCGGCGCCAGGGTGCGGCTGGACGGGCCGGACGTTGCCCTCAGCGCGCGCCAGGCGCTGGTGCTCGCCATGGCTTTTCACGAGCTTGCCACGAACGCTGCCAAGTACGGCGCGCTGTCGACGGAGGAGGGGAGATTGGAAATCGTCTGGACCATCGAAGAGGCCGCGGCCGACGCCCCGGCGCAGCTGCTGCTGCGCTGGTGCGAGCAGGGCGGGCCCCGGGTAGAGCCGCCGTCGCGGCGCGGCTTCGGCTCTCGCCTGATCGAGCGCAGCGTCCCGGGGGAGTTGATGGGCGACGTACGGCTGGACTACCAGCCGGAGGGACTGCGTTGCGCGATGCGGATTCCGGTTGGAGTGGCCGATGTCCTCCATTGAAGCGGCCCAGGACGACCTGGTCGGGCGACGCGTGCTGATCGTCGAGGACGAGACGGTGGTCGCGCTGATGATCGAGGACATGCTCGACGACCTCGGCTACCAGCTCGCCGGATCCCTCGCCTCGCTGGAGAAGGCGCTCGAGGCGGCCCAGGACACGGACGCCGACGTCGCTCTGCTCGACGTGAACATCGGCGGCAAGGAGATCTTTCCGGTCGCCGAGCGCCTGCGCCAGCGGGGTATCCCGCTGATCTTCGCGACCGGCTACGGCAACGCCGGCCTGCCGGCGGCCTGGCGCGACGTCACGGTGCTCGCCAAGCCCTTCGTGCTGGAGGACCTGAGCAGGGCGCTCGGCCGGGCGCTGGCCGGCTCGGCCCGCGGCTGAGCGGCGGACCGGAGCCCGGCCCCCGCGTGCGCATCCTTGAGATCCGCGAGAAGAGCGTCTCGATCGCCTCCGAGATCGCCAACGCCTACATCGACTTCAGCCGCATGACCTGCTCGGTGGTGGCGGTCGTCACCGACGTGCGACGCGACGGCCGGCCGGTCGTCGGCTTCGGCTTCAACTCGAACGGCCGCTACGGCCAGGGTTGCCTGATGCGCGAGCGCCTGCTGCCGCGCCTCGCCGCGGCCGATCCCGAGAGCCTGCTCGACGAGGCCCGCGACAACCTGGACCCCTTCCGGATCTGGGATGTCATGATGAGCAACGAGAAGCCGGGCGGCCACGGCGAGCGCTCCGTCGCCGTCGGCACGCTCGACATGGCGATCTGGGACGCCGTCGCCAAGATCGAGGGCAGGCCGCTGTGGCGCCTGCTCGCCGACCGCTACCGTGACGGCCGGGCCGACGAGCGCGTCTGGGTCTACGCCGCCGGCGGCTACTACCATCCCGGCAAGGACATCCGGGCGCTGCAGGCCGAGATGCGCGGCTATCTCGAGCGCGGCTACAGCACGGTCAAGATGAAGGTCGGCGGCGCGCCGCTCGCGGAGGACATCCGCCGCATCGAGGCCGTGCTGGAGGTCGTCGGCGAGGGCTCCAGACTCTGCGTCGATGCCAACGGCCGCTTCGACCTCGAGACCGCGCTGGCCTTCGGCGAGGCCGTCGCGCCCTACGGCCTGCGCTGGTACGAGGAGGCCGGGGACCCGCTCGACTATGCGCTCCAGGCCGAGCTCGCGACGCGCTACGACGGCCCGATGGCGACCGGCGAGAACCTCTTCTCGATGCAGGACGCCCGCAACCTGGTGCGCTACGGCGGCCTCCGGCCGGAGCGCGACGTCCTGCAGTTCGACTGCGCGCTCAGCTACGGCCTCGTCGAGTACCTGCGCACCCTGGAGATGCTCGCCGCGCACGGCTGGTCGAGCCGCCGCCTGGTGCCGCATGGCGGCCACCAGATGTCTCTGAACATCGCCGCCGGGCTGCAGCTCGGCGGCAACGAATCCTACCCGGACGTCTTCAAGCCTTTCGGCGGCTTCGCCGACGGCGTGGCGGTCGAGGACTCGCTGGTCGGGCTTCCGGACCTGCCCGGCATCGGCTTCGAGGCCAAGGCCGACCTCTACGCCGTGCTCGAGACGCTGCTCGACTGAAGGGTGCCGTGTCCCGACTGCTCAGTCGGTCTCGGCCGGCAGCAGGGCGATCGAGGAGGCGCGCAGGCCCTGGTGGCGGAAGCGGAGGAAGTCGGGGACGGCACCGGCCACGGTCACGCGGTCGCCGACGCTCAGTGGCGTCGAGCCGCTGCCGCCGAAGCGGCCGGAGGCGACGGCGCTGAGGTCGGCCGCGACCATGCGGCCGCCGCTGTCCACCGTCAGGATATCGCCGTCGATCGCGGCGACGGTCCCGCTGACGGCCAGCCAGTCTTCGTCCGGCGCGCCGGGGTAGTTGAGCTTCGGGATCACCAGCGTCAGCGCCCGGATCGTGCGGGTCCGGGAGAAGTCGTCGTCGGTGAGGCCGGTCACGACGACCCGGTCGCCCAGCGCCAGCAGGTTCCCGGCCCAGGGATGGCCGCCCATCTCGACGACGATGTCGCGCTGCATGTCCTTGAGCGTGAAGTGGTCCGTCGCCACGCTCTCGACGGTGCCGGTGATGCCGATCCGCCGCGTCTCGGCGGCAGGGACGGAGTCCGCGGAAGCTGCGGTCAGCGCCGCGACGGCGAGGGACAGCAGCGCGAGCAGGCGAAGCGATCGGCGTGCCATGATCCGGAGACCTCCACCCGGCCCGTCGCGCCCCCGTTCGCGGGTCCGGGAATTATGAAAAACGCGGGCGCAGCCCCGCCGGTTCCGCGGCAGGCCCGCGGCGCCTCCTCCCGCTCAAGTCACGCCTCCGTCGGCGGCCGGAGTGAGGCGGGTGAGGGATGCCGCGGCGGCGCCAGACGAGGGGGCGGTTGCCTTCTCGCTATTCGTCATCCCGGACGCTAGGCGAGCCCGAGAGCCGCCAGGCGTCGCGAGCCTTGCGATCCGGGATCCAGCCAGGGCGGCCAGGATCAGCGTCGCCAGGAACAGGCGAGGACGCCAGCGGCCGCGTCTCCGCGGTGGGGAAGGAGCGTTGAAGGTCACGCTGGTGCGGAGGTCCCTGGAGACAACGGTCAGGCGGCACCGGCCGCGTCGGCCGGGCCCGTCACTCCTGTAACGCGCCCGGCGGCGATTCCCGGCGTCGGGGTCTTTCGATTCGTCGCCGGACGTCAGGTCGGCTTCGCCGCGGCCGGGTGCAGCAGCAGCAGCGCGGCCAGGCCGGCCAGGCCGATGCCGGCGGTGATCGCCAGGGCATCCGTCCCGAAGCGGGCCATCAGCAGGGCGAAGAGGAAGGGCGCCGAGGCCTGGGCGAGGCGCGTCGGCACCATCAGCAGCCCCTGCCGGACGCCGTAGCCGTGGGGACCGAAGAGCGCCAGCGGCAGGGTGCCCTTGGCGATGGTCAGGACGCCGGCGCCGGCGCCGTGCAGCAGGCTGAAGGCGACCGCGCCCGGGGCGCCGAGCAGGATCAGGACCGCGGCGCCGAGCGGGTGGGCGAGGCTCGCCGCGCGCGCCGAGAACAGCGGGTGCAGGCGCTGCAGCAGCCCGAACTCGAGCAGCCGCCCGGCGACCTGGGCCGGGCCGACCAGCGCGGCCGCCGCGATCGCCGCGGCGGGCGAGGCGCCCGCCTGCTGGAGCAGGCGCGGCAGATGGGTGCCGATCGCCGCCGTGGTGAACCAGACCGTCGCGAAGAAGAAGCCGAGCAGCAGCATCGTCCGGTCGATCGGTGGCCGTTCCGCCGGCGGCGGCGCGGGCTCCGGCGCGAGACCCGCCGCCGGGACCGGCGGCCTGCCGACGCCGCGCGGCAGCAGCCGGTTCAGCGGCAGGCCGATGAGCAGGTGCGCGGCGGCCCAGGCGAAGCAGGCGCCGCGCCAGCCGACCTCGGCCTCCAGGGCGGCGGAGACCGGCCAGCAGATCGTCGAGGCGAAGCCGGCGATCAGGGTGATGCCGGTGATCGCGCCGCGCGCCCGCGCGCCGTAGAGGCTGGCGAGCGCCGAGAAGGCGGCCTCGTAGAGCCCGATGGTCATGCCGACGCCGATGATCAGCCAGGCGGCGACCATCACGGCGGGCTCCTGGGCCAGGCCGAGCAGGGCGAGCCCCGCGGCGAAGATCAGGCTGGACAGGCTGAGCAGCCCGCGGCCGCCGCGGCTGTCGATGCGGCCGCCGGCCAGCGGACCGAGCAGGACCCCGACCAGGAGCGCGCCGGAAAAGGCCGCGAAGACGCCGTCGACCGGGATGCCCAGGTCGGCGGCCATCGGCTCGGCGAGGATCGCCGGCAGGTAGAAGGTCGAGCCCCAGCCGAGGGTCTGGGCGGTGCCGAGGACCAGCACGACGGCGCTGCGCGGAAGCGTCACGGCTGGGGCTCGGGCAGGGGCATGCCCGAGGCTGCGTCGCCATCGGCCGAGGGTCAAGGGATTCGTCTATATGATTCGGGCAAGGGTGCCCTGCCGATCCCGCGGGTGCGCGTGACAGTTCGGTGAAGTTTCCGGCCGCCGCACCGCTGTCATCGCTCGGCAATGCGCCGGCTGTATCACCTCGGCGAACGCAGACACCGATCGTCCGGAACATCCGAACGAAGCCGGAGGAAAGCCCTTGCTCGCGCTCGACCAGGTGACCGTGACCTACCCGACCGGCCTGACCGCTCTCGCCGACGCCAGCCTGGCCTTCGAGCCCGGCGCCTTCACCGTGCTGCTCGGCTCGTCGGGGGCCGGCAAGTCGACCCTGCTCAACTGCCTCAACGGCATCGTCCGACCGACTCGCGGCCGCGTGCTCGGTCTCGACGGCGCGCAGATCTTCGCCAGCCGACGCGGCTTGCGGCGGCATCGCCTGGAGACCGGCAAGATCTTCCAGCAGCACCATCTGATCGGCCGCCTCTCGGCGCTGGCCAACGTGCTGACCGGCAGGCTGGGCTTCCATCCCTCCTGGCGCACGCCCTTCCCGCTGCCAAAGGCGGACCGCATCGCCGCCCTCGAGGCCCTCGACCGCGTCGGCCTGCTCGACAGGGCGCTGGACCGCGCCGACTCCCTCTCGGGCGGGCAGCAGCAGCGGGTCGGGATCGCCCGGGCGCTGGCGCAGCGGCCGCGGATCATCCTGGCCGACGAGCCGGTCGCGAGCCTGGACCCGGCAAGCGCCGAGGCGGTGCTCTCGCTGCTCCACGAGATCTGCCGCGAGGACGGCATCACCGCCGTCGTCAGCCTGCACCAGGTGGGCTTCGCGCGCCGCTTCGCCGACCGCACCTTCGGACTCTGCGCCGGCCGCGTGGTGTTCGAGGGGGACGCTCAGGCGCTGACCGAGTCGGAGCTCGAGCGCATCTATCGCAGCGGCGCGCCGACGGCGCGGCCGCGCTCCGACCGCAAGTCCCATCTCGAAGGCCGCCCGGCCGCGGAAGCCGCCGCCGCGCAGCGGCGCCGCGCGGTCGCCTGAGACCTCGCCTCCGCGGCGAGGCTTGTCCGTCGCTTGTCCCCGACCCCAAAGCAGGAGCCGTCATCATGCAACGCCGTCAGATCCTGAGAGCCGCCTTCCTTGCCGCTGCCGCCGGCTTCCTGCCGGTCCTCGCCGCCGTTCCCGCCGCTGCCCAGGACGCCGATCCGGACGTGCTTCGCGTCGCGCTGCTGCCCGACGAGAGCCCGGCCACGATCATTCAGAACAACCAGGCGCTGAAGGATTTCCTGGCCGAGCAGACCGGCAAGGAGATCGAGCTGATCGTCACGACCGACTATTCCTCGATGATCGAGGCGATGCGCTTCAATCGCATCGAGCTGGCCTACTTCGGTCCCTTCTCCTACGTGCTGGCCAAGGAGCGGGCGCCGGGCATCGAACCCTTCGCGGCGCTGATCACCGACGGCGCGCCAACCTACACCTCGGTGGTCATCGCCAACGCCGACTCCGGAATCGAGGCGATGACCGACCTGGCGGGCCGGACGCTGGGTTACGGCGATCCGGCCTCGACTTCGAGCCACCTGATCCCGCGCGCCTTCATCCAGGAGGAGGCCGGCCTGGTCGCCGGCAGAGACTACGAGTTCCACCACCTGGGCACCCACGACGCGGTCGCCCGCGCGGTCGAGAGCGGCAAGGTCGAGGCCGGCGGCCTGTCGAGCGCGATCTTCGCCTCGCTGCTCGAGCGCGGCAAGATCGACGCCGCCAAGGTCAAGGTGATCGCCGAGAGCGCGCCGATCCCGAACTATCCCTGGACGCTCCAGGGCTGGCTCGCGCCCGAGCTCAAGCAGAAGATCCGCAACGCCTTCCTGAACCTGAAGGAAGAATCGGTGCTGGCCCCCTTCAATGGCGAGGGCTTTGCCGCCATGAGCGACGCCGACTACGAGATCCTGCGCCGCGTCGCCGGGACCCTGGAGATGGATCTCAACAAGGGCAGCTGAGCGCGCCCGGCGAGAGCCGGCCCGTTCCTCCGTCGCGGCGGAGCGGGCCGCTGCCCTGCGACCCCACCAAGGAAGACAGCAATGAACGCGATAGCCGTCGCCAGGCCCGACGAGCCGGGCAGCGAGATGCAGGCGAGCTACGAGGCGCTGCTGGCGCGCAGCCGCGAGCGGCGCCTGAAATCGGGAGCGATCGTCGGGGCCGTGGTCGCGACCGTCCTGGCCTGCTGCTGGCTGACCGGGCTGCTCGACGGCCGGCGGCTGGCCGAAGGCATCCCGGCGCTGGGCCAGCTGTTCGGCGAGATGATGCCGCCAGACTTCACGCGCTGGCGGGACTGGATCCGGCCGATCGTCGACACCCTCGGCATGTCGGTCGCCGGGACGGCGCTCGCGGTCGTGCTGTCGCTGCCGATGGCGCTGCTGGCCGCCTCCAACACCACGCCCAATGCCGTCGCCTACCGCGCCTCGCGGCTCTTCCTCAACGTCTTCCGGACGGTGCCGGAGCTGATCATGGGCATCCTCTTCGTCGCCGCCGTCGGCTTCGGCGCGCTGCCCGGGGTTCTGGCGCTCGGCCTGCATTCGATCGGCATGGTCGGCAAGTTCTTCGCCGAGGCGATCGAGCACGTCGACCCCCGCCCGGTCGAGGCCGCCCGCTCGGCCGGCGCCAGCCCCTTCCAGGTGATCTGGCACGCCGTGCTGCCGCAGGTGCTGCCCCAGCTCTCCGACATCACGGTCTACCGCTGGGAGTACAACTTCCGCGCCTCGACCGTGCTGGGGGTCGTCGGCGCCGGCGGCATCGGCTTCCAGCTGATCTCCTCGCTGCGGCTGCTCGACTACCAGCAGGTCGCGGCGATCCTGCTCTGCATCCTGGGCTGCGTGACCCTGGTCGACGGCCTCGGCGCCTTGCTGCGCCGGCACCTGAAGTAGGGCCGGCCGATGACCGCTCGAGCGGCCCGTCCGCGGATCGTCGTCACCAACCGGGCCTTTCCCGAGACCCTGGCGCTGCTCGCCGCCGACGGCGAGGTCGTCGCCAGCCGGGAGTCCGAGCCCTTGCCGCGGGCGCGGCTGGAAGCCGAGCTCGCCGACGCCGAGGCGCTGCTCGTCTTCATGACCGACCTGGTCGACGAGGCGCTGCTCGCCAAGGCGCCGCGGCTGAAGGTCGTCGGGGCCGCCCTCAAGGGCTTCGACAACATCGACGTGGCGGCCTGCCGGCGGCGCGGCGTGCAGGTGACGATCGTGCCCGACCTGCTGACCGTCCCGACGGCCGAGCTCGCCATCGGGCTGATGATCGGCCTGTCGCGCCACATCCTGCCGGGCGACCGGCTGGTGCGGGGCGGCGGCTTCGCTGGCTGGCGGCCGACGCTCTACGGCACCGGCCTGTCCGGCAGCACGGTCGGCATCCTCGGCCTCGGGCGAGTCGGGCGAGCCATCGCCGAGCGGCTCGGCCCCTTCGGCTGCAGCCTGCTCGGCTGCGATCCCGGCGCGGGGACGGAGCCGCCGCCGGCGGGCCTGCGCCCGGTGACCTTCGAGAGGCTGCTCGCGGCCAGCGACTTCCTGGTGCTGGCGGCGCCACTGACGCCGGCGACCGTCGGACTGTTCGGGCGCGAGGCGCTGGCGGCGCTCAAGCCGGGCGCCTTTCTGGTCAACTGCGCCCGCGGCTCGCTGGTCGAGGAGGCGGCCGTCGCCGAGGCGCTCGAGTCCGGACGGCTCGCCGGCTACGCCTCCGACGTCTTCGCCTTCGAGGACTGGGCGCGGCCGGACCGGCCGAGCGGCATCGAGCCGAGGCTGCTGGCCGCTTGCGACACCAGCCTGCTGACGCCGCACCTCGGATCGGCGGTCACTTCGCTCAGGCGCGAGATCGAGCTGGCGGCGGCGCGCAGCATCCTGGCCGTGCTCAGGGGCGAGACGCCGCCCGACTGCGTCACCGGCAGCGGCGAGGCGCGGGAGCCGGTCCGACCGTGATCAATCTGCTGCAGGTCCGGGCCTTCCTGACCGTCCTGGAGGCCGGCGGGCTTAGGCCCGCCGCCCGTCGGCTGGCGCTCTCGCCCTCGACCCTGCTGGAGCAGCTGCGCGGCCTCGAGCGGGAGCTCGGCAGCGTGCTGCTCCGGCGCGGCGGCGCGCCGCGCCCGACCGCGGCCGGCGAGCGGTTCCTGCCCCTGGCGCACGCCCTGCTGGACACGGCCGAGCGTGCGCAACGCCTGCTCCGTTCGCTGCCGCTGCGCCTCGCCGCCGCCAGCAACATCGGCGTCTACCTGCTGCAGCCTGCGCTCGCCGACTGGCAGGATGGGGCGGGGGGCCAGGCGGGCGAGGGTGGCGCGGAGCCGGGGCGCGAGACCGAGCTGTGGATCGGAAGCAACCCCGAGGCTGCCGCGAGGCTCGAGAGCGGGCAGGCGGACCTGGCGCTCCTCGAGTGGTGGGACGGCCGGCCGGGCTTCCGCGCCTGCAGCTGGCGGCGCGAGCCGCTGTGCCTGATCGCCGCGCCGCACCACCGCCTGGCCCGCCGCGAATCGGTGCCGCTCGAGGAGCTCGCCGGCGAGGTGCTGTTCGGCGGCGAGCGCGGCACTGGCACCGGTACGCTGCTGCGCCGGCAGCTCGGCGAAGGCGCCGGCGCCCTCGGGGCCATCGACGGCCTGGGCAGCACCGAGGCGGTCAAGCGCGCCGTGCGCAGCGGCCGGGGGCTGTCGCTGGTGCTGCGCGGTGCGGTCGAGGAGGAGGTCGCGGCCGGCAGCCTGGTGGCGCTCTCGCTCGACGGCCTCGACCTGGCCAAGGACCTCCAGATCGTGCTGCCGGAGAGACTGCCGCCGACCGCGCCCGCCGCCCGCTTCCGCGACTTCCTGCTGGCGCGGGAGGGCGCGGACGCCGCCCTGCCAGTCGAGGCGCTCAGTCCTCCGGCGGCTCTTCCTTGAGCAGGCGGGCGAAATCGGCGAGATCCTCGGCCAGCGCCAGGCGGCCCTTCTCCTCCAGCGCCCGGTAGCGCGCCAGGACCTCCTCGCCGAGCGGGGTCAGGCGGGCGCCGCCGCCGCCGCTGCCGCCGCGCGCGGCCTCGACCAGGGGGCCGGTGAAGCAGGCGTTCATGGTCTCGACCAGCAGCCAGGCGCGGCGATAGGACATGCCCATGGCCTTGGCCGCGCCGCTGATCGAGTGCACCCGGGCGATCGCCGCGAGCAGGTCGGCCTTGCCGGGGCCGACCGCGGTCGCCGAGCCGAGCAGGATGCGCAGGCGCGGCCGCGCGGTCATCAGCCGCTCGCGGCGCGCAGCCGCGCGAAGCCCGCCTCGAGATCGTCGATCAGGTCCTGCGGGTCCTCCAGGCCGGCGTGGAAGCGCAGCGTCGGGCCGCGACCGTCCCAGGGCCGCGCCGTACGCAACTTCTCGGGGCGGGTCGGCAGCACCAGGCTTTCGAAGCCGCCCCAGGAGGCGCCGATGCCGAACAGCTCGAGGCCGTCGACCAGAGCGGCGACGGCCGCGTCGCCGACTGGCTCGAGCTCGAGGCCGAACAGGCCGCAGGCGCCCGTGAAGTCGCGCCGCCAGAGGGCGTGGCCGGGGTCGCCGGGCAGGCCGGGATGGAAGACGCGGGCGACCTCCGGACGCGCGGCCAGCCAGGCGGCCAGCGCCAGGCCGGTCTCCTGATGGCGCGCGAGGCGCACCGAGAGCGTCCGCAGGCCGCGCAGAGCCAGCCAGGCGTCGTCGGCGCCGACCGCGTAGGCCAGCTCCTGGACCGTCTTCTTGATGCGCTCGTAGTGCGCCTCGGTGGTCGCGATCGTGCCGAGCATCGCGTCGGAGTGCCCGACGACGTACTTGGTGCCGGCCATGATCGAGACGTCGACGCCGTGGTCGAGCGGCCGGAAGTAGAGCGGCGTCGCCCAGGTGTTGTCGATCGCCGTGACGATGCCGCGGGCGCGCGCCGCCGCGGCGATCGCCGGCACGTCCTGCATCTCGAAGGTGAGCGAGCCCGGCGCCTCCAGGAAGACCAGCCGGGTGTTCGGCCGGATCAGCGCGTCGATGCCGGCGCCGACGCCGGGATCGTAGAAGCTGGTCTCGACGCCGATGCGCGCGAGCAGCCCCAGGCAGGTGCTGCGGTTCGGCGCGTAGACCGTGTCCGCGACCAGGGCGTGGTCGCCGGGGCCGAGAAAGGCGAGGTAGGTGGCGACGATGGCGGCCAGGCCGGAGGGCAGGGCGAGGGCGCCGTCCGCGCCCTCGAGCCGGGCGATCGCCTCGTTCAGGGCGAAGTGGGTCTGCGTGCCGAAGCGGCCGTACTGCATGAAGTCCGGCTCCATGCGGCGCGGCAGGGCGTCGGCCCAGGCGTCCAGGCTGTCGAACAGCACGGTCGAGGCGCGCACGACCGGCGGGTTGACCGCCCGCCCGCCGCGGGGCTCGAGGTCCCGGCCGGCATGGCCGAGTACCGTATCCGGGCGCCACTGCGGGTTTTCTCTCGCGGGCATCGCTTCGGTCCTCCTGGCGGGGCGTCGGGAGCCGGGGGGCAAGGGTCGCCGCCGGTCGGTGACCCTGTCTACGCGAAGCCGGCGGCGCGCGCCAAGGCACCTGCCAAAAGCTCATGGCAGCCATGATGGCTTGTATTGCCTTTGTGACTGGGATGTTTCATGGTTGCTCACGGGGCGAGCGTCCCGCGGCAGCGCAGGCTGTCTGCGGTGAGCTGAGGGGCGTCTCACCACAAAGACGACAAGCACGCCAACAGGGAAGGTCAAGAAATGAGAATGACGAAAATTTTCGTCGCCGCCGCCGCCGCGACCGCGCTCAGCGCGGGCGCCGCTGCCGCGCAATCGACGCTGGAGAACGTCAAGTCGAAGGGGCAGCTGCAGTGCGGCGTCTCGACCGGCCTTGCCGGCTTCTCCCAGACCGACGACCAGGGCCGCTGGGAAGGCTTCGACGTCGACTACTGCCGGGCCGTGGCCGCCGCCATCTTCGGCGACCCGGACAAGGTCGCCTTCACCCCGACGACCGCCAAGGAGCGCTTCACCGCGCTGCAGTCCGGCGAGATCGACATCCTGTCGCGCAACACGACCTGGACCCTGTCTCGCGACGTCCAGCTCGGCTTCGAGTTCATGGGCGTCTCCTACTACGACGGCCAGGGCTTCATGATCCGCAGCGACATGGGCATCGATTCGGCCAAGGACCTCGACGGCGCCAGCGTCTGCATCCAGACCGGCACGACCACGGAGCTCAACCTCGCGGACTACTTCCGCACCAACAACATGAGCTTCGAGCCGGTCACGATCGACACCTCGGACCAGGCCCGCGAGGCCTATGAGGCCGGTCGCTGCGACGTCTACACGACCGACGCCTCCGGCCTTGCCGCGCAGCGTTCCTCGATGGCCGACCCCTCGGCCCACAAGATCCTGCCGGAGATCATCTCCAAGGAGCCGCTCGGCCCGCTGGTCCGCCACGGCGACAACAACTGGGGCGATATCGGCCGCTGGGTGCTCAACGCCATGATCACCGCCGAAGAGCTCGGGGTGAACTCCGAGAACGTCGACGACATGAAGGCGAACACCGAGAACCCCGAGGTGCGCCGACTGCTCGGCACCGAGGGCGAGATGGGCGCGATGCTCGGCCTGCCGAACGAGTTCGGCTACAACGTCGTCAAGATGGTCGGCAACTACGCCGAGGTCTTCGAGCGCAACGTCGGCGTCGAGACGCCGCTCGGCCTGGAGCGCGGCCTGAACGCGCAGTGGACCGACGGCGGCATCCTCTACTCGCCGCCGTACCGCTGAGCCGATCCGGTCCCGCGCCGCGGAGCGATCCGCGGCGCGGGCGCCGGCAAGCGTGAGCGACGTTCTTCGATCTAGGGTCGAGCGGAACTGTCGGCTGCCGATCCGACGGCACGCCAGGGTCTGAGGCAGGGCCGGCCAAGGCGGCGACGACGACCGCCACGGCGCGACGGGAGGCGCCGTTTCCGATCGGGTTCCCCGGCGCCGGCCAGGACATCGGCACCACGGACAAGAGGGGGCGTAATGGCGGTCGATTCGGCCGAACGCGCGAAGCTTGGATCCTCCCTGTGGACGGACCAGCGGTTCCGCGGTCTTCTGTTCCAGGCGCTGACGATCGGAGTCGCCGGAACCTTCCTCGCCTTCATCATCAGCAATACCGCCAGCAACCTGGCCGCGCGCGGCATCGCCAGCGGCTTCGGCTTCCTCTCGATCCAGGCGGGATACGAGCTCGACAACACCCTGATCCCCTTCGGGCCGACCGACAGCCACGGCCGCGCCTTCGTCGTCGGCCTGCTCAACACCCTGCTGGTCTCGGCGGTCGGCGTCGTCATCGCCACCGTCGTCGGATTCATCCTCGGGGTGCTTCGGCTGACGCCGAACTGGCTGCTGTCGAAGGCGGTCTACTGGTACGTCGAGATCGTCCGCAACGTGCCGCTGCTGCTGCAGATCTACTTCTGGTACTCGGTGATGATCGCGCTGCCGCAGGTGCGCAACGCGGTCGACCTGGGCATCGGCGTCTTCATCTCTAACCGCGGCCTGCAGGCGCCGGCGCCGATTCTCGAGCCGGGCTTCTCGATCGTGCCGCTGGCCCTGCTGGCGGCGATCGTCGGCGCCATCGCGCTGGTGCGCTGGGCGCGCAAGCGGCAGGCGGCGACCGGGCAGGTCTTTCCTGTCTTCCGGGTGAACCTGGCCCTGATTCTGCTGCTGCCGGTAATCGCCTACCTGGCCGCCGGCCGGCCGCTCGGCTTCGAGATCCCGGTGCTCGGCAACTTCGGCTTCCGCGGCGGCTTCACCGTCACGCCCGAGTTCGTGGCGCTGCTGCTCGCCCTGTCGTTCTACACCGCCGCCTTCATCGCCGAGATCGTGCGCGCCGGCATCCTGGCGATCAGCCACGGCCAGACCGAGGCCGCCTTAGCGCTGGGCCTCAAGCCGCGCTGGACCATGCGGCTGATCATCATCCCGCAGGCGCTGCGCGTGATCGTGCCGCCGCTGACCAGCCAGTACCTGAACCTGACCAAGAACTCCTCGCTCGGGGTGGCGATCGGCTACGCCGAGCTGGTCGCGACCCTGAGCGGCATCACGCTCAACCAGACCGGCCAGGCGGTCGAGTGCATCGCGCTGACCATGGCGGTCTATCTGACGATCTCGCTGAGCATCTCGTTCGTGATGAACCTCTACAACCGCCGCATCGCGCTGGTGGAGCGCTGACGCCATGGTGATGTCGGAAAGCCAGGTCCCCCAGGACGACGGATCCACCTACGCGCCGGGCCAGCACCCGGACCTGCCGCCGCCGCCGGGCACGGTGGGCCTGATCGGATGGCTGCGCGGCAACCTCTTCTCGGGCCCGATCAACACGGTGGCGACGCTGGTCACCCTGGTGCTGCTCTATCTCGTGATCGTGCCGATCGCGAACTGGGCAGTGGTCGACTCGGTGGTGACGGGCGAGGATCGCCGGGTCTGCGACCTCGGTCGCACCTCGGCGTTGATCGGCGAGAACGCCCGCGCCTTCGACCCCGAGCACTACGCGCTCGATCCCGGCGCCGAGGGCCTGACCGCGCGCCAGGCGGCGCGGGTCCGGGTCGAGCAGATGGCGGCGCGCTCGCTGTTCCTCGGCAGCCCGAGCCTGCTCGGCGTCTTCCTCGACCGCTATGCCCAGACCGAGCAGGCCGGCCTGGTGCCGGACAGCCTGCTGCCGGTGATGGAGCAGGTGCGCCCGGCCGAGCTCGCGCCGCAGCTCGCCGAGGCGGTCGAGACGGACAACGTGCCGGCGGCCCTGGAGATCTACGACGAGCTGATGCCGCTGGCCGCCTGGGGCGACTCCTACGACGGCGCCTGCTGGGTCGTCATCAAGCAGCGCTTTACCCTCTTCATGGTCGGCTTCTACGACCGCGACCAGCTGTGGCGCCCGCTGGTCGCCTTCCTCGGCCTGCTGATCGCGGTGCCGCCGCTGCTCTTCGCCGGCATGCCGCAGCGTCCCCGGGCCCTGTGGTTCAGCGCCGCCTATCCCTTCGTGGCGTACTGGCTGCTGACCGGGGTCGAGCTGGCCCACGGCCCGCTGCGCCTGCTGCTCGGCCTGCTGGTGCTGCTGGCCGCGGTGGCGCCCTTCGCCTGGTCGGGCCTGACGGCGCGCAGCCGGCTGCTGGTCTTCAGCTACCTGGCGCCGGTGCTGGCGGTCGCGCTGTTCTTCGCCTTCGGGCCCGAGCCGCTGGTTGGCTTCGAGCAGGCCAGGATCGCCACCGAGGTGACGCCGCAGATGGCGGAGGTCAACAGCCGCCTGACCGTGGGCCAGAACATCGCCCTGCCGACCGGCCCGGTCGACCAGATCTTCTCCGGGCGGCTCTATCTGCTTGGCCTGGCGCTCTCGCCGCTCTGGTGGATGATCTTCGGCGCGCTCTTCCTGTGGGGCCTGCGCGCCGTGCTGCGGCAGGTCGCCGGCCAGGCCGGCGAGGCGGAGTGGCGCGCCGCCCGTCCGGCGGTCGTCGCCGCCGCGCTGCTGTCCGCCATGATCCTCTTCGCCGGCAACCAGATCAGCCAGGACACGTTGTCCCTGTCGGTCGTCGGCACCGACAAGTGGGGCGGCCTGCTGGCGACCATGGTCACCGGCCTGGTCGGCATCACGGCGAGCCTGCCGATCGGCATCCTGCTCGCGCTCGGCCGGCGCTCGCGCCTGCCGGTCGTGCGCGCGCTCTCGGTCGCCTTCATCGAGACGGTGCGCGGCGTGCCGCTGATCACCATCCTGTTCATGAGCTCGGTGATGCTGCCGCTGTTCCTGCCGGAGGGCATGAACTTCGACAAGTTCCTGCGCGCCCTGATCGGCGTCGCGCTCTTCGCCTCGGCCTACATGGCGGAGGTCGTGCGCGGCGGGCTGCAGGCGATCCCCAAGGGCCAGTACGAGGCGGCCGACGCCCTCGGCCTGACCTACTGGAAGAACATGCGTCTGGTGGTCCTGCCGCAGGCCCTGAAGATCGTCATCCCGGGCATCGTCAACACCTTCATCGGCCTGTTCAAGGACACCACGCTGCTCGGCATCATCGGCATCCTCGACCTGCTCCAGGTCGCCAAGTCGACCAACTCGGACTCCAACTGGATCGGCTTCTTCCAGGAGACCTACATCTTCGTCGGGGCGATCTTCTTCGTCTTCTGCTTCACCATGTCCCGCTATTCGATCTATCTGGAAAAGAAGCTCGAAACCGGTCATGGACGCCGCTAGCGCCACGCCACCAGCCACGGATAACCAGCCACCATGAGCGATTCCCAAAGCCATACGACCGCACAGGCCGAGCCCCGGATGCAGGTCTCCGACGAGGTGGCCATCGAGATCCGCAACATGCACAAGTGGTTCGGCGAGTTCCACGTGCTGAAGAACATCAACCTCAAGGTCCACAAGGGCGAGCGTATCGTCGTCTGCGGGCCCTCGGGGTCGGGCAAGTCGACCCTGATCCGCTGCATCAACCGCCTGGAGCAGCACCAGAAGGGCGACATCTTCGTCAGCGGCGTCGAGCTGACCGACGACATCAAGAACATCGCCGAGATCCGCCGCGAGGTCGGCATGGTGTTCCAGCACTTCAACCTCTTCCCGCACCTGACCGTGCTCGACAACTGCACCCTGGCGCCGATCTGGGTGCGCAAGCTGCCCAAGCGCGAGGCCGAGGAGGCCGCCATGAAGTACCTGGAGCGGGTGCGCATCCCCGAGCAGGCGCACAAGTTCCCGGGGCAGCTCTCGGGCGGCCAGCAGCAGCGCGTCGCGATCGCCCGCTCGCTCTGCATGAATCCCGAGATCATGCTCTTCGACGAGCCGACCTCGGCGCTCGACCCCGAGATGATCTCCGAAGTGCTGGACACCATGGTGGCGCTCGCCGAGTCCGGCATGACCATGATCTGCGTGACCCACGAGATGGGCTTCGCGCGCAAGGTCGCGAACCGCGTCATCTTCATGGACGGCGGCGAGATCATCGAGGAGAACGACCCCGAGACCTTCTTCAACGACCCGCAGAACGAGCGCACCCAGCTGTTCCTCAGCCAGATACTGCAGCACTAGGGCAGGCGCGCCGGAGCCCGGCCGGGAACGTCGGCCGGCGCCGGCAAGCGGCTTGATCCGGCGCGCCGACCCCGGCAGGTTGCCGGCAGGATGAGAAAGCCCGTGTCAGCAGAGACCCGGCCGGCGGACGAGGTGCTCGGCGGCCGCTCCCTGGTTCACCAGACCCCGCAGCTCTATGGCCTGATCCGCTCGCGGCTCTGGGCCCAGGTGCTGGCCGGGCTGGTGCTGGGAATCCTGGTCGGCTGGCTGCTCGGCGAGAGCGAGGGCTGGCTCGATCCGGTGTGGGCGGGGCGGATCGCGGCCTGGCTCGCCTTTCCCGGCCACTTCTTCCTGGCCGTCATCAAGTTCGTCGTGATCCCCCTGGTCCTGGCCTCGGTGGTCCGCGGCGTCGCCGCCGGCGGCGACGTCGGCACTCTGAAGCGGCTCGGCGGCCGGGTCGTGCTGATCTTCCTGCTGATGACCGTGGCGGCGGTGGCGCTCGGCCTCGGCCTGGCGCTCTGGCTGCGCCCGGGCGCCGGCCTCGAGGGTGTCCTGCTGCAGCCTCTGGCGGGGGCGGCGCCGGTCCTGGCCCAGCCGGCCGACGCCGTGCCGCTGACCGAGCGGCTGATCGCGATCCTGCCGCAGAACCCCTTCGCCGAGCTGGCCGGCGGCGACATGCTGCAGATCGTCATCGGCGCCGGTCTCGTCGGCGCCGCGCTCCTGATGGTGCCGCGCGACCAGGCGCGCCCCTTCTTCGAGCTGATGGGCTCGATCCAGGCGGCCTGCATGGTCGTCGTCGGCTGGGTCATGAAGATCGCGCCGCTGGCGGTCTTCGGCCTGCTCTGCGAGATCTCGGCGCGCGTCGGCGTCTCGGCGATCGTCAGCGTCGCCGCCTACGTCGGCACCGTGCTGCTCGGCCTGCTCTGCCTGCTGCTGCTGTTCGTGGCCGTGGTCGCGCTGCTGGCGCGGCGCTCGCCGCTCGCCTTCCTGCAGGCGGTGCGCGAGGTCGCGCTGCTCGCCTTCTCGACCTCGAGCTCGGCGGCCGTGATGCCGCTGTCCCTGAGCACGGCCGAGACCAAGCTGCGGGTCCGCAGCGCGGTCAGCCGCTTCGTGGTGCCGCTGGGGACGACCATCAACATGTCCGGCACCGCGCTCTATCAGGGCGTGGCGGCGCTGTTCCTGGCGCAGGTCTACGGCGTCGAGATCGGCCTGTCCGGCATGCTGCTGATCGTCGTCACCGCGGTCGGCACCTCGATCGGCTCGCCGGGAACGCCGGGCGTCGGCATCGTCATCCTGGCAACGATCCTGGAGGGCGTGGGCATTCCCGCGGCCGGCATCGCGCTGATCATCGGCGTCGACCGTCTGCTCGACATGGCGCGCACCGCCGTCAACGTGGTCGGCGACCTCGTCGCCTGCGTGCTGGTCGAGCGCTGGCTCGGCGTCGAGGCGGCCCAGGCGGCGGAGGCGCTGGCCCCGCCGCCGGAGCCGGGCCCGTCGGGCTGAGGGCGAAAGCTCAGGGGCGCGGCGGCAGGATGCCGATGGCGCGCGGGTCGACGATGGTCTTGGTCTCCTGGCGCACGGGCGAGAAGCCGACCTTCTGGTAGAGCGGCAGGGCGCGCGGATGGTCGAGCGTGCAGGTGTTGACCGTGAGTCGGCCGGGCTTGCGCTCCCAGGCGGTCTCGACCGCCGCCTGCAGGAACCAGTTGCCCAGGCCCTGGCCGACGAACTCCGGCATCAGCCCGAACATGCCGAGGTCGAGGCCGTCGGGATCGCGCCCGTCGAGCTCGAAGAAGCCGGCCGGCTGGCCCTCGACGTAGAGCACGTAGACCTCGACCCGCTCGTCCCGGAGGTAGGCGGCCAGCGTCTCGTCGGGGAGGATGCGCCGCTCCCACCAGGTCCACTCCTCGCCGACCGCGTCGTAGAGGAAACGATAGAACTTCAGCGACGGCCGCTGCGCGCGCAGCAGCGCGACCCGCCGGTTCAACGGCGGGTGGCTCGCCTCGAGCCGGGGCGGCGCCGTCATCTCGAGGTAGGTGACCGTGACCTGCAGGGTCGCCGGCTCGACCGGCTGGGGGCCTTTGACCTGCTTCAGCCAGCGCGCCAGGATCAGACGCGGCGTCAGCTCGTAGCCGAGCGACTCGTAGAAGCGCCGCACGCCCTCGTTGGTCGGCCGGATCATCAGCTGGACCTTGGGCACGCCGCGCTCGGCGAGCCAGTCCTCGGCGGCGCGCACCAGCTTGCGGCCCAGGCCCTGGTGCTGCAGCTTCGGCTCGACGGCGAGCTGGTAGAGCCAGCCGCGGTGGCCGTCGTGGCCGACGCAGACCGTGCCGACGAGAAGGCCGCCGCGCTCGCAGACCAGGATCTCGGCGTCGGAGGAGCGCTGCCAGAGCGCCACGTCCTCGGCCGGGTCGTTGTAGGAAACGCTGATGCCGCAGCGGCGCCAGAGCTCGGCGCAGGCCAGGAAGTCGGCTTCGCGGTAGGGGCGCAGGGCGTAGCCTGCCGGCGTCAGCTCGGGCATCGGCCGCTCAGCGCGAGGCGCCGGGCTCGGCCGCGCCGCCCGCGGGCGGCCCGGTCTCGATGGGCGGGCCCTCGGGCAGGCCCCACTCCGACCAGGAGCCGTCGTAGAGCGCCAGCCTGCCGGCGCCGACGCGGGCCAGGCCGAGCAGCAGCACGCAGGCGGTGACGCCCGAGCCGCAGGTCGTCACAACGGGGCGCACGGGATCGACGCCGGCTGCCGCGAAGCGCTCGCGCAGCCGGTCCGGCGGCAGCAGGGTGCCGTCGGCGGTGTCGAGCAGCTCGACGAAGGGCAGGCTGAGGCTGCCCGGGATGTGGCCGCGTCGCTGGCCCGGCCGGACCTCCTCGACCTCGCCGCGGAAGCGCTCGCCGGCGCGCGCGTCGACCAGCTGCTCGCGGCGGCTGCCGACATTGGCCTCGACCTGCTCCAGGTCGCGCAGCAGCAGGGTGTTGAGGCGCGCCGTGAAGTGGCGCTCGCCCGGGTGCACCGGGCGGTCGTCGACCGGCCGGCCCTCGGCCAGCCACTTCGGCAGGCCGCCGTCCAGCACCGCGACGTCCTCGTGGCCGTAGACGCGGAAGGACCACCAGACGCGGGCCGCCGAGAACAGGCCGCGGCGGTCGTAGACGACGATGCGGTTGCCGTCGCCGAGCCCGAGCCGGCGGACCTTGGCGGCGAAGACCTCCGGCGGCGGCAGCATGTGGGGCAGGGGGCTGGCCGGGTCCTTGATCTCGTCGATGTCGAAGAAGACGGCGCCCGGGATGTGCTCCTGCTCGTACTCGGCGCGCGCGTCGCGGCCCTCGCCCGGCAGGAAGTAGCTGGCGTCGACGATGCGCACGTCGGGGGCGCTCAGGTGCGCAGCCAGCCACTCGGTCGAGACGAGGCAGCGCTCGGCGAGCTGCTCCCGCTGTCGCGTGCTCCGGCGTTCGGCGCTCTCGGTCATGGCAGGCTCAGTCCTCGGCGAAGCGGATGTTGACCCGGCGGTTCTGCCGGCCCTTGTTCTCGATCTTGCCGACCTCGACGCGGCCGATCTCGCCGGTGCGGGCGACATGGGTGCCGCCGCAGGCCTGGAGGTCGACGCCCTCGATGTCGAGCAGGCGGACGCGGCCGCTGCCGCTCGGCGGGCGCACCGACAGGGTCCGCACCAGGTTGGCGTCGCCGGCCAGCTCGGCCTCCGTGACCCAGCGCGGGCGGACCGGATGGTCCTCGGCGACCAATCGGTTCAGGCCCTCGGTCAGCGCCGCCTTGTCGAGCGCGTCGCCGGGCACGGCGAAGTCGAGCCGGGCCTTGCCCTCGCCGATCTGACCGCCGGTCACGTCGCCCTCGACCAGCGAGCAGAGCAGGTGCATGCAGGTGTGCAGGCGCATGAAGCGGTGGCGGCGCTCCCAGTCGAGCTCCGCGGTCACCCGCGTGCCCGGCGCCGGCGCCTGGGCGCCGGCCTCGAGCAGATGGAGGACGTCGTCCGGCCCCTCGCCCTTGCGGGTGTCGAGGATGCGCGCGCTGCCGCCGTCCCAGGTCAGGCGGCCGCTGTCGCCCGGCTGGCCGCCCGATTCGGCGTAGAAGACGGTGCGGTCCAGGCGCAGGCCCTCGGGACCGGCCGAGACGACCTCGGCCTCGCAGCGCGTCAGGTAGGCGTCGTCGCGGAACAGCAGCTCGGTCATGGCTTCTCCGATGGGCGTGGGTCCAAGGGGCGCGGGCTCACGTCAGCCAGGCCGGCGTCGGCAGGCCCTTTTCGCTCAGGAAGGCGGGATTGAACAGCCTGCTGGCATAGCGCATCCCGGAATCGCAGAGGACGGTCACGACGGTGTGGCCGGGGCCGAGCTCGCGGGCGAGGCGGATCGCGCCGGCGACGTTGACGCCGCTCGATCCGCCCAGGCAGAGGCCCTCGCGCGCCAGCAGGTCGAAGACAACGGCGACCGATTCGGCATCGGGGATCCGGTAGGCCAGGTCGATCGGCGCCTGCTCCAGGTTGGCGGTGATCCGGCCCTGGCCGATGCCCTCGGTGATCGAGCTGCCCTCGGCCTTCAGCGAGCCGTGGGCGTAGTGGTGCCAGAGCGCCGAGCCGGGCGGGTCGGCCAGGGCGACCCGCACCGTCGGCTTGCGCTGCTTCAGGGCCATGGCGACGCCGGCCAGGGTGCCGCCGGTGCCGACCGCCGAGACGAAGCCGTCGATCTCGCCGTCGGTCTGCGCCCAGATCTCCGGGCCGGTCGTCTCGAAATGGCCCTGGCGGTTGGCCAGGTTGTCGAACTGGTTGGCCCAGATCGCGCCCTCGGGCTCGCTCTCGGCCAGCTCCTCCGCCAGCCGGCGCGAGACGTGCACGTAGTTGCCCGGGTCCTTGTAGGGCTTGGCCGGTACCTCGTGCAGCTCGGCGCCGCAGAGCCGCAGCATGTCCTTCTTCTCCCGGCTCTGGGTCTCCGGGATCACGATGACGGTGCGATAGCCGCGCGCGCGGCCGACCAGCGCGAGGCCGATGCCGGTGTTGCCGGCCGTGCCCTCGACGATCACGCCGCCGGGCCTGAGCAGGCCGCGCCGCTCCGCGTCGGCGACGATGGCGAGAGCCGCGCGGTCCTTGACCGAGCCGCCCGGGTTGAGGAACTCGGCCTTGCCCAGGATCGTGCAGC
>NZ_JBBDQW010000089.1:0-70071 GCF_040905785.1 Tistlia sp. | reverse complement strand
GCTCCCCACCAAGATCAGCCCGATTACGCCATCTCGGGACGAAGCATCCTTTAGCACCTGCCTCTGCTTCGTCCCGAGCTCGTCGAGGGGCGTGGGCGCTCTCCGGGGACGCCCCCTACCCCTGCGCCGCCTTCGCGACCTTCGGCTTGCCCTCGACGATCGCCACGACCTCGACCAGCTCGCCGGCGGCGATCGGCTCGTCGCTGAGGGCGGCGAAGCTGCTGTCCTGGACGGTGATGCGGCCGCGGCCGGCGACGAAGGCGGTGAGCGCGAGGTAGCGCTGGCCGACCATGGCCTCGGTCTCGCGGTTGAGGAAGCCGTGGTCGGCGGGGCTGCCGCTGCGCCGCTGGAGCCAGAAGCCGAGGCCGAGCGAGGCCAGCATGGCGACGGCGAAGACCAGGGACTGCCAAGCCACCGGCAGGTCCGGGAAGAGCGACAGCAGCAGGCCGACCGCGAGCGCCCCGAGACCGATCCACAGCAGGAACACGCCCGGGATCAGGATCTCCAGGCCGGCGATGACGACGCCGGCAATGATCCAGCCCCAGGTGAAGTCGAAGAGCTGCTCGATCATGGCGTGGGCGCCCCTCCCCGTTCCCCTGCCTGGGCGTTGGCGCCCCCACGCCCCTCGACAAGCTCGGGACGAAGCAGATTCTCGGCCCTGCTTTCGCGCGCCTCCACACCCCGCTCGACCGGCGGTCTCACGGCTTGCCCGGCCCGCCCCACGGCCCGCCGGCGCCTGCCGGGCCGGCGTCCGGCCGGCCCATGTGCTTCAGCAGCTCGCCGATGCCGGCGATCGAGCCGGTGATGCCGGCGGCCTCCAGCGGCATCAGCACCAGCTTGGAGTTCTCCGAGGCGCCGATCTCCTGCAGGGCCTCGACGTACTTCTGGCCGAGGAAGAACTGCACGGCCTGGATGTCGCCCTCGGCGATCGCCTTGGACACGACCTCGGTCGCCTTGGCGTCGGCCTCGGCGGCGCGCTCGCGGGCCTCGGCCTCCAGGAAGGCGGCCTCGCGCAGGCCCTGGGCGCGCAGGATCTGGGCCTCGCGCTCGCCCTGGGCCTTGAGGATCTCGGCCTCGCGCAGGCCGTTGGCCTCGGTCACCGAGGCGCGGCGCCGGCGCTCGGCAGTCATCTGCAGGTTCATGGCGGCCTGGATGTCGTCCGACATGCGCAGGTCGCGGATCTCGATGCGCATGATCTTGGCGCCCCAGGGATTGGTCGCCTCGTCGATGATCACCATCAGGATCTCGTTGATCTCGGAACGCTTCGAGAGGGTGTCGTCGAGGTCCATCGAGCCGATCACGCTGCGCAGGTTGGTCGTCGTCAGATTGACGATGGCCTGCTCCAGGTTCTGCACCTGGTAGGCGGCGCGCGCGGTGTCGTCGACCCGGAAGAAGACGACGCCGTCGGCGATCACGGCGGCGTTGTCCTTGGTGATCACGGTCTGCTCGGGCACGTCGAGCACCTGCTCCATGATCGAGAGCTTGCGGCCGATGCGGTCGACGAAGGGCACGATCAGGCGCAGGCCCGAGCCCAGGGTGCGGGTGTAGCGGCCGAAGCGCTCGACCGTCCAGTTCTCGCCCTGCGGCACCGTCTTGATGCCGGAGTAGATGATCAGGATCGCGACGACGGCGACGACCAGGGCGAAGATCAGGAAGGGCGTGAGGATCGTCTCTGGGTTCTCGAGCATGGGCGGCCTTCTCCTGAAAAGGGGGGATGCAGGGCGCGCCGCCTCGGGTGACGCTTACCACGCCCCGCCCTTTAGCACAAAGCCGGCGCCGCCCCACGGACAATCGGCGGTGGCGGGCGGCCGGCTCAGGCGGCTCAGGCGGCTCAGGCGGCTCCGCCCGCCTCGCCCTCCCCGAGCGCGCGCAGCAGGGTCAGCAGGGCGTCGTTGAGCGGCGTCGCGACGCCGTGGCGCGCGCCGGCGGCGACCAGGGCGCCGGTCAGGGCCTCGACCTCCAGGCCGCGCCCGGCGAGCGCGTCGAAGTACATCGAGGTGCCGGTCTCCGGTGGGTAGCCCAGCAGGGTCGCCAGGGTGCGCTCGGCCTCGTCCTCGCCGAGCGCGGCGCCCTCGGCGCGCCCGACCGCCACCGCCTCGCGCAGCACCGCCAGGGCCAGGTCCTGGACGTCGGGCCGGCGGAACACCGCCTGGCGCCGGCGGGCCAGGGCCGAGATCGGATTGGCGGCGGCGTTGAGCAGCAGCTTGCGCCAGAGCAGCGTCGTCAGGTCCGCGCTGAGCGCGACGCGTAGCGCGGTGCCCTCGAAGAGCGCGGCCAGGGCTCGGCCCTCGGCCGTGTCGGCGGCGGCCAGATCCTGCGCGGCGACCTGGCTGAGGCGCACCCGCGCCTCGCGGTCGCGGTGCGGCTCCAGCCGCTCGCCGTTGACGTAGACCAGCACCGGCAGCACCGCGGCCGCGCCGACGAAGGGCGCCACGCGCTCCCGCTGGCCGAGGCCGTTCTGCAGCACCGCGACCCGCGTTTCCGGCCCGCACAGGCGGCGCAGCCAGGGCCCGGCCGCCGCCGTCTCGTGGGTCTTGGTGCAGAGCAGGACCCAGTCGACCGTCCCGGCCGCCTCGGGATCCGTCAGGCTGTCGAGGGCGAAGGCGGTGGCGGTGCCGTTCCGCTCGAAGACCAGCCGCTCGATCGGCCGGCGGGTGCAGGCGACGAGGTCGTGCCGGCCGGCCTCGAGCAGGCAGCCGGCGAGGCAGCCGCCGATGCTGCCGAGGCCGACGACGGCGACGCTGCTGCGGGCGGCAGTCACTGACATCGCGCCAGTCTGGCGCCCGCCCTCGCGCCGTCAAGCACCTCGCGACCAGCCAGGCGGCGCTCCGCGGCCCTGGCACTACGAGCTGCTGATCGCCGGCCTCGTCGTCGTCGTCGTCGGCTCCCTGGTCTGGACCCGGGCAAGCTGGCCGGCCTGAGGCTCAGGGGCGCGCGGCGGCACCTGCCGCGGGCGGGCTTCCGGGCGCCCTCCGGTCTCGTCTTCGCCCCTCTGCCCTTCCCCCTCCCCCGCCAGGTCGGCGAGGATCGGGCAGTCGGGGCGCTGGTCGCCGTGGCAGCGGGCCATCAGGTCCTCCAGGCTGTCGCGCAGGCCCTGGAGCTCGGCGATCTTGCGCTCGATGGCGGCGACCTGGGCCCCGGCCATGGCCTTGACGTCGGCGCTGGCGCGGCCGCGGTCGCGCCACAAGGCCAGCAGCGCCGAGACCTGCTCGATCGGAAAGCCCAGGCTGCGCGCGCGCTGCACGAAGCGCAGGGTCTCGACCTCGCGCGGCGCGTAGAGGCGGTAGCCGGCGGCGTTGCGCGCCGAGGGCGCGATCAGGCCGATCGACTCGTAGTAGCGGATCGTGCGGGCGGGCACGCCGGAGCGCGCCGCCGCCTCGCCGATGTTGACCTCGACGCCCTCCATCAGTCCCTCCTGACCCGGCTGCGATAACGCTCGAGCAGCCGCGCGTTGCCGATCACCGCGACCGACGACAGCGCCATGGCGGCGCCGGCGACCGCCGGGCTCAGGTAGCCGAGCACCGCGATCGGGATCGCCACCGCGTTGTAGGCGAAGGCCCAGAACAGGTTGTCGGCGATCTTGCCGCGGATCGCCCGCGCCAGGTCGACCGTCTCGGCGACCAAGAGCGGGTCGGCGCGCAGCAGCGCCACCGGCGCCGACTCCAGCGTCGCCTCGCTGCCGCCGCCCAGGACGATGCCGAGCTCGGCGCGGGCCAGGGCCGGGGCGTCCTTGACGCCGTCGCCGACCATGGCGACGCGCCGGCCCTCGCCCTGCAGGCGCGCGATCTCCCCGGCCTTCCGCTCGGGCGGCACCTCGGCGAGGACGCGCGGGATGCCGGCCGCGGTCGCCACGGCGTCGGCGGTGCGCCGGCTGTCGCCGGTCAGCAGCACGACCTCCAGGCCGCGCGCCTGCAGCGCCGTGACCGCGTCGGCGGCGCCCGGGCGCAGGGCGTCGCCGAGCGCCAGCAGCCCGGCCAGGCCGCCCTCGAGGGCGACCCAGACCAGGGTCAGGCCGCGCCGCTCCAGGCGGCCGGCCGCCGCCTCCAGCGGCGCGGTCCCGACGCCCCGCTCGGCGAGCAGGCGCCGGGTGCCGGCGAGCAGGCGCCGGCCCTCGACCTCGGCCTCGATGCCGCGGCCGGCGAGCGCCCGGAAGCCGGCCGGTGCCGAGAGCGCCAGCCCCGCCTCCCGGGCGGCGACGAGCAGGGCGCCGGCCAGGGGGTGCGCGCTGCCCTGCTGGGCCGAGGCGAGCAGGCGCAGCAGCTCGGCCTCCCCGCCCGGCGCGACCGCCAGCGTCTCGACCAGGGCCGGCCGGCCGAGGGTCAGGGTCCCGGTCTTGTCGAAGACCACGGTGTCGAGCCGCCGCGCGACCTCCAGGGCGGCGCTGTCCGCGATCAGCAGGCCGCGCCGGGCGGCGACGCCGAGGCCGACCAGGATCGCCGCCGGCGCCGCCAGGGCGAGGGCGGCGGGGCCAGCGACGACCAGCACGGCCACGGCATGCAGGATCGCGGTCGAGGGCGCGGCGCCGGCGAGCAGCCAGCCGGCCAGGGTCGCCGCCGCGACGGCGACGACCGCCGGCACGAAGACGGCGCCGATCCGGTCGACCAGCCTCTGCACCGGCCGCCTGGAGCCCAGGGCGTCGGCGGCCTCCCGCTCGCCCGGCCGCACCGCGATGCGGTCGCGCGCCCGCGCCTCCAGGACCCGGCCGAGCAGCACCAGGGTCACCACCGCCGCGGCGGCCTCGTAATGGAGCTGCGGCCCCTGCCAGGACAGCATCGCCGGCCCGGCGGCCAGTGTCAGCACCAGGCTGAGCCCGAAGGCAGCGCTGGTGCCGAGCGCGACCAGCAGGTCCCTGTCGCCGCGGCTGCGCCTCAGCGCCGCCCAGCCGGCGCGATAGAAGCGCGCGCCGGCCCAGAACTGCACCGGCGCCGCCAGGGCGAGCTGGACCAGGGGCGGCAGCCTCGCCTCGCTGCCGAACAGCGGCAGCAGCAACTGGCCGAGCAGCGGCAGGGTCAGGAGCGCGGCGACGCCCAGGGTCAGGAGCTCGCGCCGGCGCCGGCCCGCCGCGTCGGGATTCAGGGGTGCGGCTCGGGAGTCGTGCTCCACGGTAGGGGCAGGAGGAAGGGAGTCGTCGAGGAGGGTCGCCGTCATGGCACCGATATGGGGTCTCCAGCCGCTGTAAGGTCAAGAGTCGGATGGACGGCGCCCGGGCGCCCGTGGGAAGCGCTTGGCCCACCGCCCAGGCGGCATCTTTCGTCCCGCGCCGCGCGCCTGCTATAAACGGGCGGCCAGCGTCGCACCCTTCTCTCAGCTCCGTCCGGTAAGGTCCTGATGTTCCTGCTGATCGACAACTACGACAGCTTCACCTACAACCTCTTCCACTTCCTGGGGGAGCTGGGCGCCGAGATCGAGGTCCGGCGCAACGACGCGCTGAGCGCCGAGCAGGCGCTGGCGCTGGCGCCCCAGGGGATCATCCTCTCGCCTGGGCCCTGCGACCCCGCCAAGGCCGGCATCTGCCTGGAGCTGATCGCCAAGGCGGCCGGCCGGCTGCCGCTGCTCGGCGTCTGCCTCGGCCACCAGGCGATCGGCGAGGCCTTCGGCGGCCGGGTCGTGCGCGGGCCGCTGCCGATGCACGGCAAGGTGACCCGGGTCCTCCACCAGGGCGGCGGCGTCTTCGCCGGCCTGCCCTCTCCCTTCGCCGCGACCCGCTACCACTCGCTGATCGTCGAGCGCGAGAGCCTGCCGGACTGCCTGGAGGTGACGGCGGAGACCGAGGAGGGCATCGTCATGGGCCTGTCGCACCGCGAGCTGCCGATCCACGGCGTCCAGTTCCACCCCGAATCGATCGCCTCCGAGCACGGCCACCGGCTGCTCGCCAACTTCCTGCGCCTCGCCGGCATGAACGACATCCGGCCGCTGCCGGCCAGCGCGGCCTGAGCCCCATGCATCCCAACCCCATGCATCCCAACCCCGTGCGTCCCGAACCCGCGCATCCCGAACCCAAGCAGGGCAGCCAGAAGGACTTCAAGGCGCTGCTCGCCGAGGCGGCGGCCGGGCGGAGCCTGAGCGTCGGCGACGCCGAGCGCGCCTTCGACGTGATCATGTCGGGCGACGCGACGCCGGCGCAGATGGGCGGCCTGCTGATGGCCCTGCGGGTGCGCGGCGAGACGGTGCCCGAGATCCTGGGCGCGGCGCGCACCATGCGCGCCAAGATGACCACGATCGAGGCGCCCGAGGAGGCGATCGACACCTGCGGGACCGGCGGCGACGCCAAGGGCACCTTCAACATCTCGACCGCCTCGGCGTTCGTCATCGCCGCCTGCGGCGTGCCGGTCGCCAAGCACGGCAACCGCGCGCTCTCCTCCCGGAGCGGCGCTGCCGACGTGCTCGGCGCGCTCGGCATCGACGTCGAGACCGATCTCGCGACCGTGCAGCGCACGCTCTGGGAGGTCGGCACCTGCTTCCTGATGGCGCCGCGCCACCACAGCGCCATGCGCCACGTCGGCCCGACCCGCGTCGAGCTCGGCACGCGGACGATCTTCAACCTGCTCGGACCGCTGTGCAATCCGGCCCGGGTCCGGCGCCAGCTGCTCGGCGTCTTTGACCGCGCCTGGATCGAGCCGCTGGCCGAGGTGCTGAAGGGCCTGGGCCACCACAAGGCCTGGGTGGTCCACGGCGAGGGCGGTTTCGACGAGCTGACGACCTCGGGGCGCGGCTGGGTCTGCGAGCTCGACCGGGGCGAGATCCGCAGCTTCGAGGTGACCCCCGAGGACGCCGGGCTGCCGCGCTGCGCCGTGGAGGACCTGAGCGGCGGCGACGCCGAGACCAACGCCGCGGCGATCCGGGCGCTGCTCGGCGGCGCGCCCGGCCCGTTCCGCGACACCGTGCTGCTGAACGCGGCGGCAGCCCTGATCGTGGCCGACAAGGTCGCGAGTCTGCCGGAAGGTGTCGCCACGGCGGCCGAGGCGATCGACGGCGGCCGGGCCGCGCGCGTGCTCGAGCGGCTGGTCCAGGCGACCAACGGCAAGACGCCGATCTGAGACGAAGGCAAGGGGAGCTGCACGGCGTGAGCGATGTGCTGGCACGGATCTGTGACGACAAGCGCAGCTTCCTGGCCGCGCGACGGGCGCTGCGCCCCGAGGCGCAGCTGGTCGCCGAGGCGGCGGCGGCGCCGCGGCCGCGCGGCTTCGCCCGGGCCCTGGCCGAGGGCGCGCGGCGCGACGGCTTCTCCCTGATCTGCGAGATCAAGAAAGCCTCGCCCTCCAAGGGCCTGATCCGCGCCGACTTCGACCCGCCGCGCCTGGCCGAGGCCTATGCCGCCGGCGGCGCCAGCTGCCTGTCGGTGCTGACCGACGAGCCCTGGTTCCAGGGCAGCGACGCCGACCTGGTCGCGGCGCGCGCCTCGGTCACGCTGCCGGTGATCCGCAAGGACTTCATGCTGGAGCCCTACCAGATCCTCGAGAGCCGGGCGCTCGGCGCCGACTGCGTGCTGCTGATCCTCGCCGCCCTGTCGGACGCCCAGGCCGCCGAGCTGGAGTCGACGGCCCTGGAGCTGGGCATGGACGTGCTGCTCGAGGTCCACGACGCCGAGGAGCTCGAGCGGGCGCTGCGCCTCAAGTCCTCGCTTCTGGGCATAAACAACCGCAATCTCAAGACCTTGTCGGTCTCTCTTGAGACGGGAGAGAGGCTCGCGGCCCGGGTGCCGCCCGACCGCTTCCTGGTCGGCGAGAGCGGCATTCACGGGCCCGCCGACATCGCCCGCCTGCGCCGCGTCGGCGCCCGCGCTTTCCTGATCGGCGAATCGCTGATGCGCCAGGGCGACGTGACGGCGGCGACCCGCGCGCTCTTCGCCGAACCCCCGGCCATCGTGGCGGGGAGCTAACGGGCGATGGCCGGCTTCACCCACTTCGACGCCGAGGGAAAGGCGGTCATGGTCGACGTCTCGGCCAAGGCCGAGAGCGAGCGCAGCGCGACGGCGCGCGGCGAGATCGTCATGCAGCCCGAGACCCTGGCGCTGATCCGCGAAGGCGGCGTCAAGAAGGGCGACGTGCTGTCGGTGGCGCGCCTCGCCGGCATCATGGGCGCCAAGCGCACGCCCGACCTGATCCCGCTCTGCCATCCCCTGGCGCTGACCTCGGTCAAGGTCGACCTGACCCTGGCGCCCGAGCGCAACGCCGTCGCCATCGAGGCGACCTGCAAGCTGACCGGGCGCACCGGCGTCGAGATGGAGGCCCTGACCGCGGTCGCGGTCGCGGCCCTGACGGTCTACGACATGTGCAAGGCGGTCGACCGCGCCATGCGCATCGGCGAGATCCGCCTGGTCCACAAGGCCGGCGGCAAGTCCGGCACCTTCGAGGCGCCGTGAGGAGAAAAGGCTGATGCTTTCCGTCGAGGAGGCCCTGGCGCGCATCCTCGCGGCCTTCGCGCCGCTGCCGGCCGAGGTGCTGCCGCTCGGCGCCGCCTTCGGGCGGGTGCTCGCCGAGCCGCTGGTCGCCCGCGCGACGCAGCCGCCGGCCGCGGTCTCGGCCATGGACGGCTACGCGGTGCGCGCCGCCGACCTGGCCTCCGTGCCCTGCGAGCTCGCCGTGGTCGGGCGCGTGCCGGCCGGCAGCCGCCACGAGGGCCGGCTCGAGGCCGGCCAGGCGGTGCGCATCTTCACCGGCGCGCCCCTGCCCGAGGGCGCCGACGCCATCGTCATCCAGGAGGACGCCGAGGCCCTGGACGGCCGGGTCCGGGTGCTGGAGGCGGTCGCGAGCGGCACCTACGTGCGCCCCGCCGGCCTCGACTTCCGCGCCGGCGAGACCGGCCTGGCGGCCGGCCGGCGCCTGACCGCCCGCGACGTCGGGCTCGCTGCCGCCATGGACCGCCCCTGGCTGTCGGTGCGCCGCCGGCCCCGCGTCGCGATCCTGGCGACCGGCGACGAGGTCGTGCTGCCGGGCGAGCCGCGCGGACCCAACCAGATCGTCAGCTCCAACGGCCTGTCGCTCTCGGCGGTGGTCAGCGCCTGCGGCGGCGAGCCGAGCCTGCTCGCCATCGCCCGCGACGACGCCGGCTCGCTGCAGGCCCTGGCCGCCGAGGCGCGCGGCGCCGACCTGCTGGTGACGACCGGGGGCGTCTCGGTCGGCGAGCACGACCTGGTCCGCCAGGCGCTCGGCGAGAGCGGCCTGGAGCTCGACTTCTGGCAGATCGCCATGCGGCCGGGCAAGCCGCTGCTGTTCGGCCGCATCGCCGGGACGCCGCTGCTCGGGCTGCCCGGCAACCCGGTCTCGACGGTGGTCTGCGCCGCGCTCTTCCTGCGCCCGATCCTGGAGCGACTGCAGGGCCTGGACCGGCCGCCCCACCGCCTGCTGCCGGCCCGGCTCGGCGCGCCGCTCGGCCAGAACGACCGGCGCCAGGACTACCTGCGCGCCCGCATCGAGCGCGCCGCCGACGGCACCCCGGTCGCCACCCCCTTCGGACGCCAGGATTCCTCGATGCTGGCGGTGCTGTCGCGCTCCGACGGCCTGATCGTGCGCGCGCCCCAGGCGCCGCCCGCCGCGGCCGGCGACCCGGTCCGCTACCTTCCGCTCGACGGCGACCTGCTGTCGCTCTAGGGGCGACGGGCCGGAGCCGGGCCGCGAGGCCGAATGTGTCGAGATTCGTTACGATCCGCGGCTTGACGACGCACTGGAACATTGATAGAACGTCGCAATGAGTTGTCGCTTCGTTCTAACGAGGCGCTGTCGTCATCCTAGCCGTTGGTCACGATCTCGCGTCGATGTCAGCGCGCACCCAGGGGACCTATTCATGCTGACGCGCAAACAGCACGAGCTGCTGACCTACCTGCAGAAGTACCTGGGCGACCACGGCGTCTCGCCCTCCTTCGACGAGATGCGCGACGCCCTCGGCCTGAAGTCCAAGTCCGGCATCCACCGCCTGATCACCGGCCTGGAGGAGCGCGGCTTCATCCGCCGCCTCGCCCACCGGGCGCGCGCCATCGAGGTGCTGCGCCTGCCCGAGGACGTCAGCGGCCGCGCCGGCTTCGCCCCGGCGGTGATCCAGGGCGGGCGCGCCGATCCGCGCCGCCAGATCGGCCGGCCCCTGCAGGCCGGCGAGCGCGGCGCGGGGGGGGCCGGCGCCGGGGAGCTCAACTCGCTGCCGCTCTACGGCCGCATCGCCGCCGGCACGCCGATCGAGGCGCTGCGCAACGAGAACAGCTTCGTCGAGGTGCCGCCGACTCTGCTCGGCCGCGGCAAGCACTACGCCCTGGAGGTCGAGGGCGACTCGATGGTCGAGGCCGGCATCCACGACGGCGACACCGTGATCATCGAGGAGACCGACTACGCCGAGAACGGCGCCATCGTCGTGGCGCTGGTCGACGGCGAGGAGGTCACCCTCAAGCGCCTGCGCCGCCGCCAGGGCGCGGTGGCCCTGGAGCCGGCCAACGTCAACTACGAGACCCGTCTGTTCCCGCCCGACCGCGTGACCATCCAGGGCCGCCTGATCGGCCTGATCCGCCGCTACTGACCGCGCCGCTACTGACCCGCCGCTACCGATCGGCCGCCCGGCCGCCGCTCCCACGCCCCTCGACCCGCTCGGGGCGAAGCGGCCGGCAGGGGCGACGTCCCGGACGGCGCCGCCTGACGAGGCGGTTGGCCACGGCGACGTCGCGGACGGCGCCACCGCAAGACCCCCGCCCCTGCATTCGCTTCACCCCGAGCCCGTCGAGGGGTGTGCCGCCACCGGCCAGGCCGCCTCACTCCTCGCCAGCCGCCTCCGCCGCCGCCTCCCGCTCCCAGGGCGGCAGCCGCGGGCGGCCGGCGCGGCGGACCCAGGGGCGCTTGCCGCGCCGCGCGCGGGTCGTCTCGACGGCGAGGCCGGCGGCGGACAGCCGGATCGCGTGGCCGCCCTCGCGGTAGAGCCGCCAGCGGTCGACGATCAGCTCCGGAGCCGGCGGGCCCTGGCCGCAGGCGCGCGGCACCGACAGCGTCGTGACCAGGATCCGGGCGGCGCGGCAGTCCTCCTCCAGCGCCAGCGGCCGCTCGGGCAGCGCGATCCGGCCCCAGGCGGTCCCGACCAGGCAGCCGTCGCCGTCGCAGCGCAGCCAGTCCCCGCCGGCCTCGCCGGGCGCCGGCCAGGCGAGCGGCGCGCTGCTTGCGCTTTGGCGCAGCCACTGCTCGGCGACGAAGCGCGCGCGGCGATTGCTCGAGAGCGCGAGCTCGCCGTCCGGCCCGCGCACCGCCACGAGCCGCCCGTCCTCGGCGACCAGCAGGTCCGGCGGCGCGACGCTCCAGGGCGAGAGCAGGCCGAGCAGCAGCAGCGGCATCCCCGCGAGGCGCAGCGCCGGCGGCCGCCACAGGCAGAGCCACAGCCCGCCGAGCGCGACGGCGGCGAGGCCCCAGCCCGGCATGGCCGGGACCAGGGCCACGGCGCCGGGCCAGCCGGCGACCCACTCCCCGGCCCACAGGATCCCGCCGACCCCGGCGCCGAGCAGCCACAGGAAGGGCGCGTCGAGGCCGAACGGCATGGCGAGCAGCGCCAGCAGGGCCGCCGGCATGACCAGGAAGGCGGCGAGCGGCACCGCAAGCAGGTTGGCGACCAGGCCGTAGAGCGCCAGCCGGTTGAAGTGGTAGGCGGCGAAGGGCGCGGTCGCGAGACCGGCGACCAGCGAGGTGAAGGCGAGCGCCGCGACGTAACCGAGCGGCCGGCGCCACAGGCTCTCGCCCCGCGGAGCGCCGCCCCGGCCGCCGCGCTCGCGGCGCAGGCGCCAGAGCTCCCAGGCCGAGACCAGGGCCACGACCGCCGCGAAGGACATCTGGAAGGAGGCGCCGACCAGGCTTTCTGGCGCCAGCAACAGCACCCCCAAGGCGGCCCAGGCGACCAGCCGCAGGGTCAGGGCGCTGCGGTCGAGCAGCACCGCGAGCATCACCAGCCCGACCATCACGAAGGCGCGCTGGGCGGTCACGCTGGCGCCGGCCAGCTGCAGGTAGGCGAAGGCGGCCGCCAGGGCGGCCAGCGCCGCCCACTTCTTGATCGGCCGGGTCAGGGCGAGCGCCGGATTGGCGGCCAGCAGCGCGCGCAGGGCGAAGAAGACGGTGCCTGCCGCAAGGCCGAGATGCAGGCCGGAGATCGCCAGCAGGTGCGCCAGGCCGCTGTCGCGCAGCGCCGCCAGGGTGTCCTCGGGGATCGCGCCGCGCTCGCCGACCATCAGCGCCGCGGCGACCGCGCCGCGGCGGTCGGGCAGCACCGTCAGAACCCGCTCGGCGATCGCCTGGCGCAGCCGCTCGCGCCAGCGCACCATGCGCTCGAGCGGGCCCGCGGCGGGCGGCCTCGCCAGCAGCTCGAGCTCGCCGAGCGCGAAGCCGACGGCGCCGAGCCGCAGGAACCAGGCCTGGCGGGCGAAATCGTAGGCGCCGGGCGTCGCCGGGCCGGGCGGCGGCCGCAGAATCGCCAGCAGCGCGACCCGGTCGCCAGGCCGGACCGCCGGCTCCAGCCCGCGCAGGGTGACGCGCAGCCGCGCCGGCGTCGCCGCCGCCGGCAGGCGCCCGACCGTCGCGTCGGCGAGCCACAGGCGCCGCCCGGCGTCGCGCCGCTCGACCCGCTCGACCGTGGCTTCCAGGCGCAGCGGGCCGAGCTCGCGCTCGAGCACCGGCGCCGCGACCCGGAGGCTGCGCGCCTGGGCGAGCTGGAAGCCCAGGGCCAGGGCGAAGGCCGCGAGCAGCAGCGGCCCAAGCCAGCCCGGTGCGCGCGGCGTCCGGCGCGCGGCGAGGATCGCCAGCGCGAGAACCGCCAGCGACGCCGGCGCCGGCCACAGCGGCGGCTCGACCGGGAGCAGGAAGTAGAGCGCGATGCCGGCGCCGAGCAGCACCGGCAGCCAGAGCGCCGCCTGCGGCCGGGCCGCCTGGACCAGTCGAGCGAAGCCTGCGACCACGCGCCCGTCCCCCCGCCGAGCCGTCGATGCCCGCAAGGATCGGAGAAGACCGCCGCCTGCGCTACTGCAAACTGAACCCGCCGGGGATGCGATCCCGCGCGGGCCGTGCTAGACAGCCCCGCCTACCCGCCCGAGCCCGCCACCATCAGGATCATCCCGCCGGCCATGCCTCCCGTGACCCGCCCCGTGACCCGTTTCGCTCCCTCGCCGACCGGCTTCCTGCATATCGGCGGCGCCCGCACGGCCCTGTTCAACTGGCTCTACGCCAGGCACCACGGCGGGCGCTTCCTGCTGCGCATCGAGGACACCGACCGGGCGCGCTCGACCGAGCCGGCGATCGAGGCGATCCTCGACGGCCTGTCCTGGCTCGGCTTGGCGTGGGACGGCGAGGTCGTCTATCAGTCCGCGCGCGCCGAGCGCCACGCCGAGGTCGCGCGGCAGCTGCTGGCCGAGGGCAAGGCCTACCACTGCTACGCGAGCCAGGCCGAGCTGGAGGAGATGCGCGCGACGGCGCGCGCCGAGGGCCGGCCGCTGCGCTACGACGGCCGCTGGCGCGACCGCGATCCCGCCGAGGCGCCGGCCGGCGTGCCCCCGGTGGTGCGGCTGCGGGCGCCGCAGGAGGGCGAGACCCGGATCGCCGACCTGGTCCAGGGCGAGGTCACGGTCGCCAACGCCCAGCTCGACGATATGGTGCTGCTGCGCGCCGACGGCACGCCGACCTACATGCTCTCGGTCGTGGTCGACGACCACGACATGGACGTGACCACCGTGATCCGCGGCGACGACCACCTGACCAACGCCTTCCGCCAGACCCAGCTCTACCGCCTCGCCGGCTGGGAGCCGCCGGCCTTCGCCCACATCCCGCTGATCCACGGCCCCGACGGCGCCAAGCTGTCGAAGCGCCACGGCGCGCTCGGCGTCGAGGCCTACCGCGAGATGGGCTACCTGCCGGAGGCCCTGCGCAACTACCTGCTGCGGCTCGGCTGGGGGCACGGCGACGAGGAGATCATCCCGACCGACCAGGCGATCGAGTGGTTCGACCTCGAGGGCGTCGGCCGCTCCCCGGCGCGCTTCGACTTCGACAAGCTCAACCACCTGAACGGCCACTACATCCGCGAGGCCGAGGACGCGCGCCTGGCCGAGCTGGTCGCCGGCTTCCTCCAGGCTCCGCCCTCGCCGCTCGCCCGCG
The DNA here is from genome assembly GCF_040905785.1 of Tistlia sp. NCBI lineage: Bacteria > Pseudomonadati > Pseudomonadota > Alphaproteobacteria > Rhodospirillales > Rhodovibrionaceae > Tistlia > Tistlia sp. The sequence continues at coordinate 55,975 of NZ_JBBDQW010000089.1, read as the reverse complement.
AGCGCCTGGCCGCCGGCATGGCCGGCATGAAGGCGCGGGCCAAGACCCTCAAGGAGCTGGCAGAGCTCGGCGCCTTCTATGCCGCCGAGCGGCCGCTGGCGCTCAACGACAAGGCCGGAAAGCTGCTCGACGCCGACGCCCGCGCCCTGCTCGGCCGGCTGCGGCCGCGCCTGGCCGCGCTCGGCGACTGGAGCGCCGAGGCGATCGAGGCCGAGGTTCGCGCCTTCGCCGAGGCCGAGGCGGTCAAGCTGGGCGCCGTCGCGCAGCCGCTGCGCGCGGCCCTGACCGGCTCCAACGTCTCGCCGCCGATCTTCGAGTGCGCGGCGATCCTGGGGCGCGAGGAGAGCCTGGGCCGGCTCGACGACCGGCTCGCGGAACGCTAGGTTCCCCGCCATCGTTGCCGTCGGGCGAGCACGGGAGCCGTGGCCCGCGGGCGGCGCGGATGGAATTGATCGACGGCGGCCCGCCCAGTATGCTGCGCCGCAACCAAGGGCGCCCCGAGCAGGCAGGCCCCCACCTTTAGGCACATGGAGAGTCTCGTGGCGGCGGAAAGCAAGAACGCGACGGCAACCCTGACCGACAACTCGACAGGCAAGAGCTGGGAGTTCCCGATCCTGGAGGGCAGCGTCGGTCCGCGCGTGATCGACGTGCGCAAGCTCTACGCCGAGACCGGCATGTTCACCTACGACCCCGGCTTCACCTCGACCGGCTCCTGCGACTCCTCGATCACCTACATCGACGGCGACGAGGGGGTGCTGATGCACCGCGGCTACAAGATCGAGGAGCTGGCCGAGCAGTCGAACTTCCTGGAGGTCTGCTTCCTGCTGCTGCACGGCGAGCTGCCGTCGCCCAAGGAGATGGCCAAGTTCGAGAAGAACATCACCTATCACACCATGCTCCACGAGCAGATGATGTACTTCTTCCGGGGGTTCCGGCGCGACAGCCACCCGATGGCGATCATGTGCGGCGTGGTCGGCGCGCTCTCGGCCTTCTACCACGACTCGACCGACATCCGGGACCCGCACCAGCGGATGGTCGCGCAGCACCGGCTGATCGCGAAGATGCCGACGATCGCGGCGATGGCCTACAAGTATTCGGTCGGGCAGCCCTTCGTCTATCCGCGCAACGACCTGAACTACGCGGAGAACTTCCTGCACATGACCTTCGCCGTGCCGGCGGAGGACTACAAGGTCAGCCCCGTCCTGGCCCGCGCCATGGACCGCATCTTCATCCTGCACGCCGACCACGAGCAGAACGCCTCGACCTCGACGGTGCGCATCGCCGGCTCCTCGGGCGCCAACCCCTTCGCCTGCATCGCGGCCGGCATCGCCAGCCTGTGGGGGCCGGCGCACGGCGGCGCCAACGAGGCGGTGCTGAACATGCTCATGGAGATCGGCCACAAGGACAAGATCCCGGAGTTCCTGGAGCGCGCCAAGGACAAGGACGATCCCTTCCGGCTGATGGGCTTCGGCCACCGCGTCTACAAGAACTACGACCCGCGCGCCAAGGTGCTGCGCCAGTCGGCCTACGAGGTGCTCGAGGAGCTCGGCGCCAAGGATGACCCGCTGCTCGACCTCGCCATGGAGCTCGAGAAGATCGCGCTGGAGGATCCCTACTTCGTCGAGAAGAAGCTGTTCCCGAACGTCGACTTCTACTCGGGCATCATCCTCAAGGCGATGGGCTTCCCGACCTCGATGTTCACCGTGCTCTTCGCCCTCGCCCGCACGGTCGGCTGGGTCGCCCAGTGGACCGAGATGATCGAGGACCCGCAGCAGCGGATCAGCCGGCCGCGCCAGCTCTACCAGGGCTACGACGCGCGCGCCTACAAGCCGATCGGCCAGCGCGACTGAGCCTCGCGGCCCGGACGCCCGTTTCCGGCGGCTCACGGAATCGTCAAAACGGCACGCCCCGAGCCCCGTGATACTGTCATGTACCGACAATCACAGGGGAGGCTCCGACGATGCGTTCCGTGCCCCTTGCCGTCCTGACCGCGACCCTGGTCGCCCTGTCCGGCGCCGCGCTGGCGGCGGACGAGCCGAAGAATCTCGTCGACTACCGCAGCGCGGTGATGCGCTCGCTGGGCGGCCATGCCGGCGCGATCGCCGCCATCGTCAAGCAGCAGGTCTCCTACGACCACGTCGCCGCGCACGCCGAGGCGATCGCCGCGACCGCGCCGGCGGTGCGGGATGTCTTCCCGGAAAACTCCGGCCCCGACGACTACGCGGAGACCGACGCGCTGCCGGCGATCTGGGAGAACCCCGAGGACTTCGCCGAGGCGCTGGAGGCCTTCGAGACGGCCGCCGCGGCCTTCCCCGCCGCCGCCCAGAGCGGCGACCGGGCGCAGATCCTCGAGGCCTTCCAGAAGCTGGGGGGCAGCTGCGGCGCCTGCCACGAGGACTTCCGGGCCGAAGACTAGTGCCCATGGGGCTGCCAGCACGCCTCCTGCCCATTCTCCTCCTGCTGTGGCCGCTTGCCACCGACGTCGCGGCCCAGGAGCCGCCCGCGGAGGAGGAGGCCGTTGCGCGCGGCCGCTACCTGCTGCACGCCGCCGGCTGCGTGACCTGCCACACCGCCGAGGCCGAGGATGCCGTGCCGCTGGCCGGGGGGCGGGCGCTGCAGACGCCCTTCGGCACCTTCCGCACGCCGAACCTGACGCCCGATCCCGAGACCGGCCTGGGCGGCTGGAGCGCCGCCCAGTTCCGCGCCGCCCTGCGCGAGGGGCTGGCGCCCGACGGCAGCCCCTACTATCCCGCCTTCCCCTACCCCTCCTACGCCGGCATGACCGAGGCAGACGCCGACGACCTCTTCGCCTACCTGCAGAGCCTGACCCCGGTCCGCAATGCCGTGCCGGACCACGACCTGGACTTCCCCTTCAGCCTGCGCCCGGGCCTCTGGGCGTGGCGCTGGCTCCATTTCGACGCGGCGCCCTTCGCGCCGGATCCGGAGCAGGGCGAGGCCTGGAACCGCGGCGCCTACCTGGTCGAGCACCTCGGCCACTGCGGCGAATGCCACACGCCGCGCAACTTCGCCGGCGCGACGGAGGAGGCTCGGCGGCTGGCGGGCAATCCCCAAGGCCCCGAGGGCAAGCGCGTGCCGAACATCACGCCGCACCAGGAGGACGGCATCGGCGCCTGGGACGCCACCGACATGACCTTCTTCCTGGAAACCGGCTTCCTGCCCGACGGCGACGTCGCGGGCGGCGCCATGGCCCCGGTCATCAAGGATTCGACGAGCCGGCTGACCGCCGAGGACCGGGCGGCGATCGCCGCCTACCTGCTCGCCCTGCCGCCCCTGCCGGACGAGTAGGTCACGAGGACCGCGCGCGGTCGGCGAGCGCCAGGACAATGGCCGCGGCCTGCTCGCTCGGGCTGCCGGGGCCGGCGCCGCCGAGCAGAGCGACCGCCTCGCGCAGGCCGGAGAGCTGCGCCTCGCGCTCGGGGCCGCCGGCGAGCAGCGGGCCCAAAGCCCCCGCCAGCTTCGCCGGCGTGCAGTCCTGCTGCAGGAACTCCGGCATCACCGCCCGGTCGAGCACCAGGTTGGGAATGGAGACGAAGCGCACCCGGATCATGCGCCGGGCGATCGCGGCGCTGAGCTCGCCGACCCGGTAGCCGATCACCGTCGGCACGCCGGCGACCGCGAGCTCGACGGCGACGGTGCCGGAGGCGGCCAGCGCCGCACGCGCGGCGGCGAAGGCGCCGTACTTGTCCCGCACGCCCTCGACGACCAGGGTCGGCAGTGGCCAGGCCGCGGTGCCGGCGCGCACCGCCTCGGCGACGCCGGGCACGGTCGGCACGACGACCCGCAGGCCCTCGAGATCCTTCGGGAGCCGGCCCAGCGCCTCGCCGAACAGCGGCAGCAGGCGGCGCACCTCGCCCATCCGGCTACCCGGCAGCACGCAGAGCAGCGGCGCCTCGCCCGGTAGGCCGTGGCGCTCCCGGAAGGCCGCTCCCGCCCCGCCGCCGGCCTCGGCGAGCGCCTCGATGGCTGGATGGCCGACGAAGGTGGTCGGCAGGCCGTGGCGCTCGAAGTAGGGCGGCTCGAAGGGCAGCAGGCAGAGCAGGTGGTCGAGGTAGCGGGCGATCCGGCGCGCCCGCCAGGGCTTCCAGGCCCAGACCGAGGGGGCGGCGTAGTGGACCAGCGGCATGCCGCTGTCCTTCAGACGCCGGGCGAGGCGCAGCGAGAAGCCCGGGCTGTCGATCGAGACGAAGACCGCCGGGCGCGCAGCGCGCGCCGCCGCCTCGGTCTCGGCCATGCGGGCGAGGATTCGGGCCAGATGCGGCAGCACCTCGGTCAAGCCCATCACCGAGAGCTCGCGCATCGGGAACAGGCTGTCCAGTCCCTGCTCCGCCATGCGCTCGCCGCCGACCCCCAGGAACCGCAGCTCGCCGCCCGCGCGCCGCCGCATCGCCGCCATCAGGCGGCCGCCGAGCTGGTCGCCCGAAGGCTCGCCGGCGACCAGGAAGATCGGCCGCAGGCCTGTCCCGGCGCCGGTCCCCTCGCCGCTCACGGGGCGGGGTCCGGATCGCCGGAATCGACCGCGACCAGGAACAGCCCCGCGGCGTCGGCCGCGGCGACGGTCTCGGCGCGGTCGACGATCAGCGTGCCGCGGGCCTCGACGGCCAAGCCGCGCAGGCCGGCCGAAGCGGCGCCGGCAACGGTGTCGCGCCCGACCGTCGGCAGGTCGACGCGGCGCTCCTGCTGCGGCTTGCTGAGCTTGACCAGGACACCGCCGGGGCCGGAAAGCGCCAGCCCGGCGCAGCGCGCCAGCAGGGCGTCCGTGCCCTCGATCGCCTCGACGCCGAGCACCGTGCCCTGCTGCACGACGACGGCCTGGCCGATGTCGAGGCGGCCGACGGCGCGCGCGACCTCGACGCCGCGGCGGATGTCGGCCTGGGCGAGCGCGTCGGGCCGGTGGCGCCCGAGCGGACCCGGCCGCAGCGGCCCGCCGCCCAGGAGCTGGTCGAGGCCGACCACGCGAAAGCCCTCCTCCTCCTCCAGGGCGCGGACGATCGAGCCGAGCAGCCCGTCGTCGGAGAAGGCGCGCTTGCCGATCCGCGCGAAGAACCGGGCGGCGCGCCAGTCGGGGCGCACCTCCGAGAGGCTGGGCCGCTTGATCGGCCCGGCCAGGACCAGCTCGCCGACCTGTTGGGCGCGCAGGAAGTCGAGGATCTCGCCGGCCGCGCCGAGGCGGGTCCAGAGGTGGGGCACGTCCTCGACGGTCTCGGGATCGGTCTGGCCCTCGAAGGCGACCACGCAGAGCGGGCGGCCGGCATCGCGGCAGGCCTGGATCAGCCGGCGGGGAACCGGTCCGGCCCCGGCGATGATGCCGAGCCCGGGGCGCGCCGGAGCGGCGTCAGCGGCCGCCATGGGCGGGGCGCGGCTGGCAGAGCGCGCGCGATGAATCGGCCTGCACGAAAGCGACGATGTCGCGCACCGGGTCGAGCCCGGCGTACTCCTCGGCGACCTGGACGGCCCGCTCGGCGAGGGTGCCGTCGCCCTCGAACAGGCGCTGGTAGGCGGCCAGCATGCCCTGGATCTGGCCGCGCTCGTAGCCGCGCCGCTTCAGGCCGACCAGGTTGAGGCCGCCCAGGCGAGCCCGCTCGCCCATCGCCAGGCCGTAGGGAATGACGTCGTGCTCGATGCCCGACATGCCGCCGATCATAGCGTGGCGGCCGATGCGCACGAACTGGTGGACTGCCGAGAGGCCGCCGACGATGGCCTGCTCGCCGACCTGGACGTGGCCGGCCAGGGTCGCGTTGTTCGCCAGGATCACGCGGTCGCCGACCTGGCAGTCGTGGGCGACGTGGGCGCCGACCATGAACAGGCAACCGTCGCCCACGCGGGTCAGCAGGCCGCCGCCGGCGGTGCCGGGGTTCATCGTCACCTGCTCGCGGATGACGTTGTCGCGGCCGATCTCGAGGCGTGATGCCTCGCCGGCGTATTTGAGGTCCTGGGGCGCGTGGCCGAGCGAGGCGAATGGGAAGATCGCCGTGCCCGCGCCGATGCTGGTGCGTCCGGCGACGACGACGTGGCTGTGCAGCTTGACCCGGTCGCCGAGCTCGACCTCGGGCCCGACCAGACAGAAGGGGCCGACCTCGACCCCCTCCCCCAGCCTGGCCCCCGCCTCGACGATCGCGGTGGCGTGGACAGATGCCATCAGTCGTCCATGATCATCGCAGTGAAGGCGGCCTCGGCCATCAGACGGCCGCCGACCTTGGCCTCGCCGCGGAACTTCCAGACCTGGCCGCGGTTGCGCACCTTCGAGACCTCGACGCGGATCTGGTCGCCCGGAAAGACCGGCTTGCGGAAGCGCGCCTCGTCGATCGACATGAAGTAGACCAGCTTTCCGGCCGCCGCTCCCTCGAGCGTCTCGACCACGAGCACCGCGGCGGTCTGGGCCATCGCCTCGATGATCAGGACGCCGGGCATGATCGGCTGGCGCGGAAAATGGCCCTGGAAGTGCGGCTCGTTGATCGAGACGTTCTTGATGCCGACCGCGCGGACGTCGTTCTCGATCTCGATGACGCGGTCGATCATCAGGAAGGGATAGCGGTGCGGGATCATCCGCATGACGCCGAGGATGTCGGCGGCACCGAGCTCCTTCAGGGGCTTGGCGGGGGGCGCTGCGCTGGTATCGTTCATTTCTTCTTGCCCGCGTCCTTCAACTGGCGCTTCCACATCGCGACCAGGCGGAAATAGTCCCTCAGCGGCATTGCCGGCAAGCCGCCGACGGTCTCGCCTGCCGGCACGTCTGTCATGAGGCCGCTCTTGCCAGCGAGCCGCGAGCCCTTGTGCATCGTCAGGTGGCCTCCGACGCCGCCCTGGGCCCCAATCATCACGAAATCCTCCAGCTTCGAAGAGCCAGCGACGCCGGACTGGGCGACCAGGACGCAGCCGCGACCCAGGCTGACGTTATGGCCGAGCTGGACCAGATTGTCGATCTTCGAGCCGGCGCCGATGAAGGTGTCGGGCCCCGCGCCGCGGTCGATCGTCACGTTGGCGCCGATCTCGACGCCGTCCTCGACGAGGACGCGGCCGAGCTGCGGGACGTCGACGTAGCCCTTGGGGTCGAGGGCGAAGCCGAAGCCGCGGTTGCCGATCCGTGCCCCGGCGTGGATCAGGCAGTGGCGGCCGATGAGGCAGTGGCTGAGCGAAGCGTGGCTCATGATCTCGGTGCCGGCGCCGACGACGACGCCGCTGCCGATCGAGCAGTGGTCGTGGACGACCGCGCCGTCGCCGAGCTCGGCCCGCGCGCCGACCGTCGCGAAGGCGCCGACATGGGCGTCGGCGCCGATCCGCGCGCTGGGGTCGACCAGGGCGGTGGGATGGACGCCGGCCGGCGTCTGCGGATTCGGATAGAAGGCTGCCGCGACGCGGGCGTAGGCCGTGTAGGGCGTGGCCGTGACCAGGAGGATCATACCCTCCGGCGCGCGCGCGGCGTGCTCCGCGGCGACGATGCAGGCGCCGGCGCTGCTCGACCCGAAGGCCGGCAGGTAGCGCCGGTTGTCCAGGAAGGCGATGTCGCGGGGGCCGGCCGTATCGAGCGGCGCCACGTCCTCGAACGGCCGCTCGGCGTCCGCGTCCCCGGCCCGGGAGTCGTCGATCTCGGCACCGGCGATCTCGGCGATGCGCCCGAGGCCCAGAGGCCCGGCACACTGGAAGAAACGGGGGTCGGCCATGCTACTCCTCCGGCGTGACCACGCGCGGCAGCGTCAGGTTGAGCCGTTGCATCACCTCGTCGGTGACCTCGTAGCTTGGGTCTGCGAGCAGCACCGCGCTCTTCGGCAGCACGAGGTCGATGCCGCGCTCCTTGGCAAGCGCGCCGACGATCTCCAGCAGATGCGCCTCGATCGCCCTCATGCCCTGCGTGAAGCGGCCCTCCAGGGCGCGCCGGCGCTCGGCGATCTCGCTCTGGAAGCCCGCGAAGCGCTGCTCGAGCTCGCGGCGGCGCTGCAGGTACTGCTCGTTGCTGAGGCTGCTGCGCTCGCGGGTCAGGGCGGCGTCGTCATCGCGCAGCTCGGCTTCGTGCTGGCGCAGCTCGTCGCGGAAAGCGTCGCGCTCGGCCTCCAGGCCGGCCTGCAGCCCCTTGACCGCGTTCGCCTCGCGCAGGATGCGCTGTGAATCGACGATCATGATGCCCGCGACCGCCGGCGGGCCGTCGCGCTGGGCCGCCGCCGGTCCCGCCGCTGTCAGGGCGGCCAGGGGGACGACCAGAGCCGCCAGCAGCAGCGCGGCCAGGGCGGCGCCCGCGGGACGGCGACACCGGCCCATGCTCAGAACTGGACGCCGAAGCTGAAGTTCAGCAGCTGCGTCTTGTCGAATTCCTCCTTCAGGATCGGGAAGCCGAAGTCGATGGCGACCAGTCCGAGCGGCGAGTTCCAGACCAGGCCCGGTCCGATCGTCAGGCGCGGCGCCGTCGAGTCGTCGACCGATCCGGTATCGCCGTCGAAGCCCCAGACGGCGCCGGCGTCCATGAAGAACCGCCCCTGCACGTCGAGCGCGTCCTGGAAGCCGAGCGGGAAGCGCAGCTCCACGGTGCCCTTGTAGTACTGCTTGCCGCCGATCGCGTCCTCCGAGGCGATGTCCCGCGGGCCGATGCCGCCGAACTCGAAGCCGCGGAAGGTCGTGCCGCCCAGGAAGAAGCGGTCGGAGACGCGCGTGTCCTGCCCGAGCCCGTCCATGTGACCCACAGTGCCCCCGACGAAGAGCGTGAAGTCTTCGAACAGCGGGTGGTAGTAATTGCCCTTCAGCTCGTTGCGCAGGAAGCGGACGTCGCCGCCGAGGCCGGTGAAGTTGGCCTCGTAGCTGACCAGGAAGCCGCGGCTTGGATTGATGCCGCCCTCGGTGCGATCCCAGATCAGCTCTTGGTTGATGCCGGAGCGCACGGTCGTGCCCTCTTCCGACTTGACCGCGAAGGCGGCGGTGTCCTTGACGTCCTCGATGGTCCGTCGCTCGAGCTGGTAGCGCCAGATGTTGCGCGTGTACTCGGTGAGATTGTAGCCGCCGCGTAGCGCGCCGCCCAGGCGCCTCTGGTTGAAGCTGCTTTCCTCGCGCTCGAGGGTATTGCGGAACAGGTCGACGCCCGCCGAGACGTCGCGGCCCATGAAGTAGGGCTCGGTGAAGCTGAGGTCGACCTGGGAAGAGATGCCCGAGAGCTGGAAGCCGAGCCGCAGGTCCTGGCCGCGGCCGAGCAGGTTGCGCTCGCGGATCTGGATGCGGGCGAGCGGTCCGACCGAGGTCGAGACGCCGGCGCCGAGCGAAACCTCACCGGTCGAGGCCTCCTCGACCTCGACCTTGACCACGGTCTTGTCGGCGGCGCTGCCCGGCTCGTTGGTGACCTGGACCGCCTGGAAGAACTCGAGGTTCTGGACACGCTCGCGCGAGCGGCGCAGCTTGGCGGCGTTGAAGGCGTCGCCCTCGACCAGGCGGAACTCGCGCCGGATCACACGGTCGAGCGTCCGCACGTTGCCCTCGATGTCGATGCGCTCGACGTAGACCTTCGGACCCTCCTGGATCTCGTAGGTCAGGCTGATCGTCAGCTCCTCGCGGTTGCGGTCGATCTGCGTGCGGATGTCGACGAAGGCGTAGCCGAGGTTGCCGACCGCCTCGGTCAGCGCGTCGACCGTGTCGTCGACCAGGTCGGCGTCGTACCACTCGCCCTCCTCGGTCTCGACCAGGTCGCGGACCTCCTCGGGATCGAGGTTCTTCAGAGTCGTGCTGATGTCGATCGCGCCGAAGCGGTAGCGCGGCCCCTCGTCGACCGTGAAGGTGATGATGAAGGACGAGCGGTCGGGGCTGAGCTCGGCGATGGTGGAGACGACGCGGAAGTCGGCGAAGCCCTCTGAGAGATAGAAGCGCCGCAGGTTCTCGCGGTCGAAGGCCAGTCGATCCGGGTCGTAGACGTCGGCCGAGGTGAAGAAGCGCCACCAGGCGGTCTCGCTGGTGACGAGCTCGCCGCGCAGCGTACCGTCCGAGAACTCCCGGTTGCCGACGAAGTTGATCGCGGAGATCTCGGTCACCGCGCCCTCGTCGATCTCGAAGACCAGGTCGACCCGGTTCTGCTCGAGCTGGATGATCTTCGGCTCGACGGTGGCGTTGAAGCGGCCCTCGCGGCGATAGAGCTCGAGGATCCTCTGGACGTCGTTCTGCGCCTTGGTGCGGGTGAAGACGACGCGCGGCCGCAGCTCGATCTCGCCCTCCAGCTCCTCGTCCTCGATGCGCTGGTTGCCCTCGAAGGCGATGCGGTTGATGACCGGGTTTTCGACGACGCGGACGATCAGCGTGTCGCCCTGACGGGCCAGGGTCACGTCGGCGAACAGGCCGGTCTCGAACAGGCTCTTCAGCGACTCGTCGAGCACGATCGGGTCGAAGGGATCGCCGAGCTGGATGCGCATGTAGCTGCGCACGGTCTCGGGATCGACCCGCTGGGCGCCGTCGATGCGAATCTCGCGCATCACGCCACCCGCCGGCACGGCGTCCTGAGCCGAGACGGGATCGACGGCCAGGAAGGCCTGCAGGAAGAGGGCGAAGAGCCCGCACAATACAGCGGCGCCCCGCCTCACCGATCTCGCAGACACACCCTCTCCCCCCTGGTCCCTCACTGCCGACACGCCCGCTCCGTCGCCTGTCGCTCTCGACTGGTTTGTCTCGGCCCGTTGCTCTCGGCCCGTTGCTCGCTCCGTCGCGCGCGTGCCGAACTAGCCGGCCCGCGCGGTCCGGTCAGTCGGCATATCAGAAAACAAGGAGGCGCGACAGGTCGTTCCAGGTGACGAAGACGAAGAGGGTGAGCACCATCGCCAGGCCGATCCGGAAACCGTACTCCTGCGCCCGCTCGCCGAGCGGCCGGCCGCGCGCGCCCTCGATGGCGTAGAACAGCAGGTGCCCGCCGTCCAGCATCGGTACCGGGAACAGGTTGATCAGGCCGAGGTTGATCGAGAGCACGGCCATGAACCAGACGACCGAGATGACGCCGGTCTGGGCGACCTGGCCCGACATCTCGGCGATCCGAATCGGCCCGCCCAGCTCGTCGGTGCCGCGCGTGCCGGTGATCATCTGCCAGACCGCCTGGAGCGTGGCACCGGTCAGCGACACGGTCTCCTCGACCGCGGCCCAGGGCGCGCTCAGGCCCTGCGGAACGAAGGCGCTGCCGCTGGCCTGGATGCCGAGCATCGGCACCGGCACCTCGTTGCCCATGGCGTCCTCGCGAACGACGATCTGCGGCGTCGCGGTCAGCTCGACAGGCCTGCCGTCGCGCTCGACCAGCATCGCCAGCGGCGCCTCGAGGTTCAGGTGTACGAGCCGCTGGATCTGCTCGAAGCGCTCGATCCGGCTGCCGTTGATCTCGAGGACCCGGTCGCCGGCCTGCAGGCCGGCCTCCGCCGCCGCGCTGTCCTCGACGACGCCGCCGATCAGCGCCGGCGTGGTCGGCTGGCCGGGGTAGACGAAGAAGGCGGTCATCACGACGATGGCGAACAGGAAGTTGGCCGCCGGCCCGGCGGCGACGATCGCGACCCGGCGCGACAGCGACTTGTGGTGGAAGGAGACCGCGCGCTCCTCGGCGGTCAGGGGCCGTGCCTTGCCGCCGGCCCAGTCGCCGGTCTCCTCGCCCTCGGCGACCTCCTCGCCCCCGGTGGCCTCCTCGACGGCCTCCTGGATCGCCGGCGCCGGCCGGCTGGTGACATCGGCATCGCCGAACATCTTGACGTAGCCGCCGAGCGGCAGGGCCGAGAACTTCCAGCGCGTGCCCTTGCTGTCGTTCCAGCCGAACAGCTCCGGGCCGAAGCCGATCGAGAAGGCCTCGCACTTGACCCCGCAGCGGCGCGCCACCCAGAAGTGACCGAGCTCGTGGACGAATACCAGGACGGTCAGGATGACCAGGAAGGCAAGCACCGAGACGGCGATCGACTCCAGGCTGTCGAGCGGCAGGAAGGACAGGATCTCCATGGGCGGCGGTCTCTCCGGTGGCGACGGGCTCGGGGGTGGGCGTGCGGCGGGAACGTTCCGTTAGATCGCGCGTCGGCGCCGCAATGACAAGGGCAGCGGCGTCGCAGCCCCTTCCCCCTAGGCCAGGGGCGCTACGCCAGGGCCGCGACGATCTCCGCAGCGCAGCGGCGTGCTTCGCTGTCGGTGTCGAACATGGCCTGCAGCCCCTCGATCGGAGTCGGTGCGTAGCGCTCCAGCGTGCGCTCGACGGCCTCGGCGATCGCCAGGAAGCCGATCCGGTCGTCCAGGAAGGCGGCGACCGCGACCTCGTTGGCGGCGTTCAGCACGGCCGGCGCGCTGCCGCCCTGGCGCAGCGCCTCGCGGGCCAGGCGCAGCGCCGGGAAGCGCAGGGCGTCGGGCGCCTCGAAGGTCAGGGTCGCGATCTCGGCCAGGTCGAGCTTCTCGACCGGCGCGGACATGCGCCTCGGCCAGGCCAGGGCATAGGCGATCGGGGTGCGCATGTCGGGGCGGCCGAGCTGCGCCAGCACCGAGCCGTCGACGTAGGCGACCAGGGAGTGGATCACCGACTGGGGGTGCACCAGGATGTCGATGCGCTGCTCGTCGAAGCCGAACAGATGGTGCGCCTCGATCAGCTCCAGGCCCTTGTTCATCATGGTCGCCGAATCGACCGATATCTTGGCGCCCATCGACCAGTTGGGGTGGGCGACCGCCTGGGCCGGCTTCATGCCGCGCATCTCGTCCAGCGAGCAGGTCCGGAAGGGCCCGCCCGAGGCGGTCAGGATCAGCTTCTCGACGGCTTCCGGAGTCGCGGCGTCGAGCACCTGGAAGATCGCGTTGTGCTCGGAATCCACCGGCAGCAGCGTCGCGCCCCAGCGGCTGACCTCGGCGGTCATGAGCTCGCCGGCACAGACCAGGGTCTCCTTGTTGGCGAGGCCGACGGTCGCGCCCCGGCGCACCGCGGCGAGCGTCGGCGGCAGGCCCGCGGCACCGACGATGCCCGACATGACAAAGTCCGAGGGCCGTTCCGCCGCCTCGATCAGCGCCTGCGGGCCGGCGGCGACCTCGATGCCGCTGCCGGACAGCGCCGCCTTCAGCTCGGCGTAGCCCGCCTCCTCGCCGAGCGCAACGAAGCGTGGGCGGACCCTGAGCGCCTGCTCCGCGAGCGCCGCGACCGAGCGGTTCGCGGTCAGCGCCTCGACCTCGAACAGGCCGGGATTGCGCTCGATCAGGTCGAGCGTGCTGCAGCCGATCGAGCCGGTGGCGCCGAGGACAGCGATCCGCCGCGGCGCGCCAAGGGCATTGGCCAAGTTTTCGGACAGGGACATCAGAGAGGAGACTTGCCCAGCCATGCCAGGAAGGCAAGGGCCAGGGTTGCGGCGAGCAGCCCGTCGACGCGGTCGAGCAGTCCGCCGTGGCCCGGAATCAGGCCGCTCGCGTCCTTGGCGCCGAAGTGGCGCTTGACCCCCGACTCGAAGAAGTCGCCGGCCTGGGCGACCAGCGACAGCAGCACGCTCAGCACCACCAGGGCCCACAGCGCCTCGGGCGCCGCGGCGATCGCGAAGCCGGCGCCGAGCAGGCCGGCCGCCGCCAGGCCGCCGACCATGCCCGACCAGGTTTTGTTCGGGCTGATCCGTGGCCAGAGCTTCGGCCCCCGCAGGGTGCTCCCGACGAAGAAAGCGCCGATGTCCGTCGCCCAGACCAGGCCGATCAGCCAGAACAGACGTAGCACCTCGAGGCCCCCGGCGGACGCCCCGGCGCCTGCCGCTGCCGCACCGCCCGTTCCTGCCGGGCCCCGCAGCCACTGCAGGGCCAAGAGCGGCAGGGCGACGTAGAAGAGGCCGAAGCCGAACCAGAGGACCAGGCGGTCGGCCGGCAGCCGGCCTGCGCCGTCTCGCTCGCGCGAAGCGGGGCGGCGCCCGTCCCACGTCGCGGCCAGCAGGCTGAGCAGCGCGCCGAGGACGGCGGCGACGCAGGCGATCTGGATGCCGGCGACGGCGCCGGCACCGAGCGTCGCGGCGCTGGCCGCGACCAGGGTGCCTTCGGCCAGCCCGAAGCCGCGCTGGCGGCCGCAGACGCGGCCCCACTCCCAGGCCAGAACGGCGGCGGCGGCGATCAGCAGGCCGTCGCTGGCCGGCGGACCGAGGTAGATGGCGAGCAGCACGATCGGCCCGAGGACCAGGGACGAGACGACCCTGGCCATCATCGGCCGCCGCGGCCGGTTATCCCGTGGAAGCGGCCGCACCGAAGCGCCGATCGCGCCGGCCGAACTCGTTGATCGCCGAGGCGAGGTCGTCGCGCCCGAAGTCGGGCCACAGCCGCTCGGTAAAGACGAACTCGGCGTAGGCCAGCTGCCACAGCAGGAAGTTGCTGATGCGCATCTCGCCGCTGGTGCGGATCAGCAGGTCGGGATCCGGCAGGTCGGCGGTCCAGAGGCGCGAGGCGAAGAGCGCCTCGTCGATGGCTTCGGGGTCGAGCCGCCCGGCGGCCGCCTCGCGGGCCAGGGCGCGCGCCGCCGAGGTCAGCTCCTGGCGCGCACCGTAGGACAGCGCCATGACCAGGGTCAGGCGCCGGTTGTCGCGGGTCGTCGCCTCGGCCTCCTCGACCAGGCGCACGATGTCCGGGGCCAGGCGCTCGCGGTCGCCGATCACGCGCAGCTGGACGCCCTGCTCGTGCAGCTCGACGATCTCGCTGCGCAGGTAGCGGCGCAGCAGCTCCATGAGCTGCTCGATCTCGGTCATCGGCCGCTTCCAGTTCTCCGAGGAGAAGGAGAAGAGCGTCAGGTGGCGGATGCCGAGATCCACCGCCGCGCGGACCGTGCGCCGCGCCGCCTCCGCGCCCTGGCGATGGCCGGCGACCCGCGGCAGGCCGCGCGCCGTGGCCCAGCGTCCGTTGCCGTCCATGATGATGCCGACGTGGCTTGGTGGTCCGCTCAGTGGTCCGCTCACCGTCTTGTCGCCCCCGGGTCCGACGCGGCTGCTGCAGGCTTCAAACCTGCATGATCTCCGCCTGCTTGGCGGCGAAGGCGTCGTCGATCAGCTGGACATGGCGGTCGGTCAGCTTCTGAATCTCATCGCTCCGCCGGCGCTGCTCGTCCTCGGATATCTCGTGGTCCTTCTCGAGCTTCTTCAGCGATTCCATGCCGTCCCGGCGGACGTTGCGTACGGCGACCTTGCCGTGCTCGGCGTACTTGCCGGCGACCTTGACCAGCTCTTGGCGGCGCTCCTCGGACAGCGGCGGGATCGGCACCCGGATGGTCGCGCCCTCGCTCGCCGGGTTCAGCCCCAGGCCGGATTCGCGGATCGCCTTCTCGGTCGGCCCCGACAGCTTGCGGTCCCAGACGGAGACCACGATCATGCGCGGCTCGGGCACCGAGATCGAAGCGACCTGGTTGAGCGGCATGGCGGCGCCGTAGGCGTCGACCATGATCGGTTCGAGCAGTCCCGCGGAGGCGCGCCCGGTGCGCAGGCCGACGAATTCCTTCCTGACCGCCTCGACGGCGCCGTCCATGCGCTTCTCGATATCCTTGATCAGGCTGTCGGCCATGGCTGCTTCCCGTCATCGACAACAGTGAACTTCCCCTCGCCGGTCACCGTGGCGGCCAAAGCGCCTGGCTCGACGATCGAAAAGACTAGTATCGGAATGTGATTGTCCTTCGCCAGAGAAATGGCGGCCTGGTCCATGACCCCGAGGTCGCGCGTCAGCACCTCGCGGTATGTCAGCCGCTCGAAGCGCTTGGCGTCGGGAACCTTCATCGGGTCGGCGTCGTAGACGCCGTCGACCTTGGTGCCCTTCATCAGGGCGTCGCAGTCCATCTCGGAGGCGCGCAGCGCGGCGGCGGTGTCGGTGGTGAAGAAGGGGTTGCCGGTGCCGGCGGCGAAGATCACCACCCGCCCCTTCTCGAGGTGGCGCAGCGCGCGCCGACGGATATAGGGCTCGCAGACCCGCACCATGGTGATCGCCGACTGCACGCGGGTATCGACGCCGCGCCGCTCCAGGGCGTTCTGCAGGGCCAGGCAGTTTATGACCGTGGCCAGCATGCCCATGTAGTCGGCCGCCGTGCGGTCCATGCCGTGGGCGGCACCGGCCAGGCCGCGATAGATGTTGCCGCCACCGATCACCAGGCAGACCTCGACGCCCATGGCTCGGACGGTCTCGACCTCCTCGGCGATGCGGCTGACGGTGGCGTCGTCCAGGCCGAACTCGGCATCGCCCATCAGGGCCTCGCCGGAGACCTTCAGGAGGATGCGCTTGTAGCGCGGCGCCTCGGCCATGCGTCTTCCCCGCCCGACGCCGCGCGGGTGCCCGGCCCTCGGCCGCCGCCCGCGCGCGCTATTTCAAGAACCGACGGTCGTCAGCCGCGGGCGGCCGCGACCTCCGCCGCAAAGTCGCTCTCTTCCTTCTCGATGCCCTCGCCGAGCTGGAAGCGCCGGAAGCCGGTCAGCGTCACCGGGGCGCCGACCTCCTTCGCCGCCGCCTCGAGGACCTTCGCGATCTTGGTCTCGCCGTCGATCACGAAGACCTGCTCGACCAGGCAGTTGTCCTCGTAGAACTTCCGCAGCCGGCCCTCGACCATCTTGGCGATGATCTCCTCGGCCTTGCCGGAAGCGCGGGCCTGATCGGCCAGCACCTCGCGCTCGCGGTCGAGCTGCGAGGCGTCGACGTCGTCGCGGTCGAGCGCCAGCGGGTTGGCCGCCGCGACGTGCATGGCCAGCTGCTTGCCGAGCGCCGCCAGCTTCTCGGCGTCGCCCTCGGACTTGAGGCCGACCAGCACGCCGATCTTGCCCAAGCCCTCGGCGCTCTGGTTGTGGACGTAGCCGGCGACGACGCCCGGCTCGGCGACCAGCAGGGACGCGCGGCGCAGCGCCATGTTCTCGCCGATGGTGGCGATCATCTGGGTCAGCTCCTCGGCGACCGTGCGACCGGTGCCGGGGTAGGCCGCCTGCTTCAGGCTCTCGAGCTCGCCGTCGCCCGCGAGCGCAAGGCGCGTGACCGCCGAGACGAAGCCCTGGAACTGCTCGTTGCGCGCGACGAAGTCGGTCTCGGAGTTGACCTCGACGACGGCGCCGCGGCCGCCCTCGACGGCGATGCCGACCAGGCCTTCGGCCGCGGTCCGGCCGGCCTTCTTGGCGGCGGCCGCCAGGCCCTTCTTGCGCAGCCAGTCGACGGCGCCCTCGATGTCGCCCTCGGCCTCGCCGAGCGCCTTCTTGCAGTCCATCATGCCGGCCCCGGTCTTGTCGCGCAGCTCCTTGACCAGCGCGGCCGTGATTTCAGCCATGATCTTTCCTTCTTGCTTTCGCTCTCTGGCTCGCTCTCGGCGAGCGCGGGTGTCTCGCGCCGCGCGGCCGCCCGAGGGCGGCCGGCCGATCGCCTAGGCCGACGCGCCCTGGTCGCTGGGCTTGCTCTCGGCAGTCTCGGCTTCGGCGGCCTTGGGCTCGGCCGCCTGGGGCTCGGCAGCCTGGGGCTCGGCAGCCGGCTGCTCGGCCGGGGTCGCAGCAGGCGCGGATTCAGCGGTCGCGGCTTCCGCAGGCGCGGCTTCCGGGGCTGCGGCAGGCTCAGGGGCGAGCGCGGTCTCGACCGGTGCCTCGGCCGCGGCGCCGATGTCGCGGCCGCTGCCGCTCGCCTCTTCCTGCAGCCCGTCGAGCACGGCGCCGGAGACCAGGTCGCAGTAGGTCGTGATCGCCCGGATCGCGTCGTCGTTGCCCGGGATCGGGAAGGCGATGCCGTCGGGATCGGAGTTGGAGTCGAGCACCGCGATGACCGGGATGCCGAGCTTGTTGGCCTCGGTGACCGCAAGCTGCTCCTTGTTGGTGTCGATGACGAAGAGCATGTCCGGCAGGCCGCCCATGTCCTTGATGCCGCCGAGCGACAGCTCCAGCTTGTCGCGCTCGCGGGTCAGGCCGAGCAGCTCCTTCTTGGTCAGGCCGGTGGTCTCCTGGCCGAGCTGCTCCTCCAGCGTCTTCAGGCGCCGGATCGAGTGCGAGATGGTCTTCCAGTTGGTCAGCATGCCGCCGAGCCAGCGGTGGTTGACGTAGTACTGGCCGCAGCGCTTGGCGCCCTCGGCGACGATCTCGCTGGCCTGGCGCTTGGTGCCGACGAACAGCACCCGGCCGCCGCCGGCGACAACGCCGCGCACGGTGTTCAGGGCCTGGTGGAGCAGCGGCACCGTCTGCTCCAGGTCGATGATGTGGACGCCGTTGCGCTCGCCGAACAGGAACGGCTGCATCTTCGGGTTCCAGCGCCGCGTGGTGTGGCCGAAGTGGACGCCGGCCTCGAGCAGCTGGCGCATGGTGAAATCGGGAAGAGCCATGTCTTTCTAGTCTCCGGTTCTGCCTCCGCGGGCCCTTGATCGAGGGCGGACGAGGGTCCGCCAGGGCTCGACACCGGTCGCGACCGCAGCCTGAAAAGGCCGTGGCCGTCGCTGGCCCGCGTGTGGGGTTACAGATTGACGCGCGGGAGATAGCGCCGAAGCGGCCGGATTGCAAGGAGGAAGAGGGCCGCAGGGCGGGCCTCGCGCGAGGCTCCGGCCCGCCTAGAGGTCCTGCACCACCAGCCCCGGGATCGACTTGATCGCCTGGCGGCCGGCGGCGGAGATGGCGTAGCCCTGGGGCAGGTCGATCTCGATCTCGCGGCCGTCGCCGGTCTCCAGCACGATCGAGATGCGCCCGCGACCCCGGCGTTCGCGCTCGAGCAGCGCCTTGAGGTGCGGCAGCGGCTCGTCGCCCTCCAGGAAGACCTTGAGGCCGGCCGCGGTCTTGGCCAGGGCCTGGTCGAGATCCTCGAAGGACTGGGCGGTCAGGCGCAGGTCGTCGCCGTCGGGCGCGCGCTCGGCGACGACCTCCACGACCAGCGGCTTGCCGCCCTCCAGCAGGTCGCGGGCCACGGCGAGCACCTCCTGGAAGGCGGTGACCTCGTAGGCGCCGGTCTGGTCGCTGAGCTGGACGAAGGCGAAGCGCTTGCCGGCCTTGGAGGTGCGCTCCTGCTTGCCGACGACGATGCCCGCCAGGGCGATGCGCCCGGCCGCGCCCTCGCGCACGGCGCGCGGCAGGTCGGCGATGGTCACGACCCGGCGGCGCTGCAGCAGCGCGCCGTAGGACTCGAGCGGGTGCGAGGAGAGGTAGAAGCCGAGCGCGTCGAACTCCTTCTGCAGCCGCTCCATCGCCGGCCAGTCGCTGCAGGGCGGCAGCTTGAGCGGCTCCGGCTCGCCGCCGCCGCCGAACAGGTTGGACTGCCCGACCGAGCGCTCCTGGGAGACGCTGGCGGCCGTACGCACGATCGTCTCGGCGGCCAGGAAGACCTGCTGGCGGTTGGCGTTGAGGCTGTCGAAGGCGCCGGCGCAGGCGAGGTTCTCGACCGCCCGCTTGTTGATGCTGCGCACGTCGAGCCGGCGCGCGACCTCGGCGAGGCCGGAGAAGCGGCCGGCCAGGTCGCGCTCCTCGGCGAGCTGGCGCATCGCCGCCTGCCCGACGTTCTTGATCGCGCCGAGGGCGTAGCGGATCGCCTTGACGGGCCCAGCTGCGACCGGTCCCGTTGTGACCGGCCCCGTTGCGACCGGCCCCGTTGCGACCGGCCCAGTTGCAACTGCCCCGCCCTGCCCTTCGCCGGCCGGGCCGTCCTTCGCCGGCGCGGCGACGGCCTCGACCGCGAAGTCGGCGTAGCTGCGGTTGACGTCGGGCGGCAGCAGCGGGATGCCGAGGCGCCCGAGCTCCTGGCGGAAGAGGTTGAGCTTGTCGGCCGAGGCCATGTCGTAGGTCATGGAGGCGGCCAGGAACTCGACCGGGTGGTTCGCCTTCATGTAGGCCGTGTGGTAGGCGACCAGGGCGTAGGCGGCGGCGTGCGACTTGTTGAAGCCGTAGCCGGCGAACTTGTTGACGAGGTCGAAGATCGAGGAGGCGCGCCGGCCCTCGACGCCCTTGGCGGTCGCGCCCTCGACGAAGCTGGCGCGCTGGGCGTCCATCTCGGCCTGGATCTTCTTGCCCATGGCGCGGCGCAGCAGGTCGGCCGAGCCCAGGCTGTAGCCGGCCAGCTCCTGGGCGATCTGCATGACCTGCTCCTGGTAGATCATGATCCCGAAGGTCTCCTTCAGGATCGGCTCCAGGGTCGGGTAGAGGTAGTCCGGCGCCTCCTCGCCCTTCTTGCGGCGGATGTAGGCCGGGATGTTCTCCATCGGGCCCGGCCGGTAGAGCGCGACCATGGCGATGACGTCCTCGAAGCGGTCGGGCTTGAGCTTCTTGAGGGCGTCGCGCATGCCCGAGCTTTCCAGCTGGAACACGCCGGCCGTGTCGCCGCGCGCCATGACCCGGTAGGCCGCCTCGTCGTCCAGCGGCACCTTGACCAGGTCGAAGTCCGGCTGCGCCTCGCGCACCAGGTGGGAGGCGCGGGCCAGCACCGTCAGGGTCTTGAGGCCGAGGAAGTCGAACTTCACCAGGCCCGCGTCCTCGACGTACTTCATGTTGAACTGCGTCACCGGCATGTCGGAGCGCGGGTCGCGGTAGAGCGGCACCAGCTCGTCGAGCGGCCGGTCGCCGATGACGACGCCGGCAGCGTGGGTCGAAGCGTGGCGGTAGAGGCCCTCGAGCTTGAGCGCGATGCCCATCATGCGCGCGACGTTCTCGTCCTCGCGGCGCCAGTCCTGCAGGCGCGGCTCGCCGTCGATCGCCTGGCTCAAAGTCACCGGGCTGGCCGGGTTGTTGGGCACCAGCTTGCAGATCTTGTCGACCAGGCCGAACGGCAGGCCGAGCACGCGGCCGACGTCGCGCAGCACCGCGCGCGCCTGCAGCTTGCCGAAGGTGATGATCTGGGCGACCCGGTCGCGGCCGTACTTGTGCTGGACATAGGCGATGACCTCGTCGCGCCGGTCCTGGCAGAAGTCGACGTCGAAGTCCGGCATCGAGACGCGCTCGGGGTTGAGGAAGCGCTCGAACAGCAGGCCCCAGCGGATCGGGTCGAGGTCGGTGATGGTCAGGGCGTAGGCGACCAGGGAGCCGGCGCCCGAGCCGCGGCCCGGGCCGACCGGGATGTCCTGGCCCTTGGCCCACTGGATGAAGTCGGCCACGATCAGGAAGTAGCCGGGAAAGCCCATCTGCTCGATGACCCTCAGCTCGTACTCGAGCCGATCCCGATAAGGCCTTGCCTTGGCTTCCCTTTCAGCGTCGTCGTCCGCGGCCTCGTAGACGTGGTCGGCGAGCCGCTTCTCGAGACCGGCCAGGGACTGGGCGCGCAGCTCCTGCGGCTCGTCGCGCCCGCCGACGGTCGGGAAGGCCGGCAGGATCGGGCGGATCGTCTCGGGGTAGAAGGCGCAGCGCCGGGCGACGACCAGGGTGTTGTCGACCGCCTCCGGCAGGTCGGCGAAGAGCGCGCGCATCTCGGCGGCCGACTTGAAGCGGTGCTCCGGCGTGACGCGCCGCCGGTTCGCCTCGGCGACGTAGGTGCCGCCGGCGATGCAGAGCAGCGCGTCGTGCGCCTCGTAGACGTCCTCGGTCGCGAAGAAGGCGTCGTTGGTCGCGACCAGCGGCAGCTCGCGGCCGTAGGCGAGTTCGACGAGGCGCTCCTCGACGGCCTGCTCGCGCGCCTCGCCGTGGCGCTGCAGCTCGATGTAGAGGCGCCCGGCGAAGGCGTCCTGCAAGGCGTCGAGTGTGGTCTCGGCAAGGTCGTCCTGGCCGTCGAGCAGCGCCCGGTTGACCGGCCCTTCCGGCCCGCCGGTCAGGCACAGCAGCCCCTCGCCCCGCTCGATCAGGTCCTGGTAGGTGACGTGCGGCGGCTCGGCGGCATCGACGCCGAGGAAGGACTTGCTGACCAGCTTCAGCAGGTTGCGGTAGCCGGCCTCGTCCTGGACCAGCAGCACGATGCGGTCGGGCGGCGGCTCGCGCCCCGGCGGGTGGTCCTCCAGCGTTCGCCTGAGCCCGAGGTTGCAGCCGATGATCGGCTGCAGGCCGGCCTTGCTGGCCTCCGAGGAGAACTCCAGGGCGCCGAACAGGTTGCCGGTGTCGGTCACGGCGACCGCCGGCATCCGCTGGCCGGCCGCGAGCGCGACCAGGTCCTTGACCTTGATCGCGCCCTCGGACAGCGAATAGGCGGAGCGGACCCGCAGGTGGACGAAGTCGGCGTGGCTCATCGCGCCATTCTCCACGGCCCGGCCGAGTCCGTCACCGGCTCAAGCGCCGCAGGGCTGTGGATAGCCGCGGGGGCGGCCCCTCATGCGAGGCCCCCCCCCCCCCAGCCCCCACCTCAGCGATAGAAGGTATGGTTGCCGATCACGGCCGTGGCCGTCTTGTGGTGGCGCCACTTCGGCCGCGCCTGGCCGTTATGGAAGAACAGGGCGCCGCCGGTCGGGTCCGGGCGCCGGCCGCTCAGGGCGTCGCGCGCCGCCTGCTCGGCGTCGGCCCAGCGCGCGGGGTTGGTCGGCACGTCGGGCTTGCCGTCGCACCACCAGTGGAACTGGCAGCGCCAGCGCGCCTCCCCGCCTTGCCGGACGACCCCGCAGAGGCTGTCGGGAAAGCGGGCGTCGGCCCAGCGGTTGAGCGTCACCCAGGCGACCGCGAGGCGGCCGAGCCGCGACTCGCCGCCGGCCTCGAAGTAGACGTTGAGGGCGAGGCACTCGAACTCTGCCGCCTCGACCTCCTGCGCCGCCGCGCCGCCGGCCGGCACCGCCAGCAGCGCGAGGCCGAGCAGCAGGCCGGCCAGCCCGCTCCTGCCCAGGGCCCTCCTGCCCAGGGACCTCCCGCCCAGGGACCTCCTGCCCAGGGACCTCCTGCCGAGTGCCCTCATTGCGCCACCAGCCGGCCGTCGCGCAGCGCGACGACCCGGTCCATGCGCTGCGCGAGCTCGTGGTTGTGGGTCGCGACCAGGGCCGCGAGGCCGGTCCGGCGGACCAGGGCGGTCAGCATCTGGAAGACGCCGTCGGCGGTGTGGGGGTCGAGGTTGCCGGTCGGCTCGTCGGCGAGCAGGACCCGCGGCCGGTTGGCGATCGCCCGGGCGATGGCGACGCGCTGCTGCTCGCCGCCCGACAGCCGCCCGGGGCGGTGCTCCATGCGCTCCTTCAGGCCGACCGCCTCGAGCAGCTCGGCGGCGCGCTCGGCGGCGGCGCGGCGGCCGGTGCCGGCGATGCGCTGCGGCACCATCAGGTTTTCCAGCGCCGTGAACTCGGGCAGCAGGTGGTGGTACTGGTAGACGAAGCCCATGCGCGCGCCGCGCAGCGCCGTGCGCCGCCCGTCGGACAGGCTGTCGGCACGCTCGCCGGCGACCAGCACCTCGCCGGCGTCGGGCCGCTCGAGCAGGCCTGCGATGTGCAGCAGGGTCGACTTGCCGGCGCCCGAGGGTCCGACCAGGGCGACCAGCTCGCCGGCCTTCAGGTCGAGCTCGGCGCCGCGCAGGATCTCGAGGCTGCGCTCGCCCTGGCGGAAGCTCTTGACCACGCCGCGCAGCGTCAGCGAGCTCTCGCCCGTGGCCGGGGGCGCGCCGGTCGCGAGCTCACTCATAGCGCAGCGCCTCGACCGGATCGAGCCGGGCCGCCTGCCAGGCCGGCAGCAGCGGCGCCAGGAAGGAGATCGCCAAGGCCATGCCGACGACCTGCAGCACCTCGAGGGGATCGCGCTCGGCCGGCAGGTTGGTCAGGAAGTAGATTTCGGGATCGAAGACGCGCGTCCCGGCCAGCGCCTCGACCCAGTGCTGCAGGGTCGCGATGTGGTCGGTGAAGAGGATGCCGAGCACGACCCCGGCGAGGGTGCCGATCAGGCCGATCGAGGCGCCGCTCATGAAGAAGACGCGCAGGATCATGCCGCGCCGGGCGCCCATGGTGCGCAGGATCGCGATGTCCCGCCCCTTGCCCTTCACCAGCATGTACTGGCCCGACAGGATGTTGAAGGCGGCGACCAGGATGATCAGCGACAGGATCAGGAACATGACGTTCCGCTCGACCTGGATCGCGTTGAAGAAGCTGGCGTTGGCGCCCTGCCAGTCGACCATCCGGTAGCTCGCCGGCACGAACTTGCCGGCCTCCGCCGCGACCTCCCGGACGCGGTCGGGATTGTCGAGGAAGAGCTCGACGGCGTTGACCTTGTCGGGCAGCCGGAAGAACAGCTGCGCCTGCTCGAGCGGCAGGTACACGAAGCTGGAATCGTACTCGTACATGCCGACGTTGAAGGTGCCCGCGACCGGATAGGTCTTCACCCGCGGCATGCTGCCGATCACGGTGGTGTTGCCCTGGGGACTGAGCAGGCTGATCGTGTCGCCGGGATAGCGGCCCATGGTCTGGGCCAGGCGGTTGCCGAGCAACAGGCCCTCGCCGGCGCGGAAGCGCTCGGCGGCGCCGGTCTCGACGCTGTCGGCGATCAGCCGGCGCTCCAGCAGCGCCGCCGGTTCCAGGCCGCGCACCACGGCGCCGCGCGCGCGCTCGCCGGCGGTGACGATGACCTGCTCCTGGATCTGCGGCACGACCAGGCGGACGCCGGCGATCTGCCTCAGCTGCTCGGCCAAGTCGTCGTAGTGCTCGATGCCCTCGCCGGCGCCGTAGACCGTGAGGTGGCCGTTGATGCCGAGGATCCGGCTCAGCAGCTCCTGGCGGAAGCCGTTCATCACGGCCATGACGATGATCAGGGTCGCGACGCCGAGCGCGATGCCGAGCAACGAGAAGGCGGCGATCACCGAGATGAAGCTCTCCTGGCGCCGCGAGCGCAGGTAGCGCAGCGCCATCATGCGCTCGAAGGCGCCGAACACCATGATCCTGCCCTAACCGGTGGTCAGCCGGGCGAGCGCCGACTCGAGCGAGAGCTCCTCGCGCTCGCCGCTCGCCCGCCGCTTCAGCTCGACCAGGCCGTTCTTCAGGCCGCGCGGCCCCAGGATCAGCTGCCAGGGCAGGCCGATCAGGTCCATCTCGGCGAACTTGGCGCCGGCGCGCTCCTCGGTGTCGTCGTAGAGCGTCTCGACGCCGGCCGCCGCGAGCTTTCCGTAGGCCGCCTCGCAGGCGGCGTCGCACTCGGCGTCGCCGGCCTTGAGGTTGATCAGGCCGACCCGGAAGGGCGCCACCGCCTCGGGCCAGACGATGCCGGCCTCGTCGTGGCTGGCCTCGATGATGGCGCCTGCCAGGCGCGAGACGCCGATGCCGTAGGAGCCCATGTGGACCTCGGCCTCGCCGCCCTCGGCGGTCGCCACGCGCGCGCCCAGCGGCTTGGAGTACTTGGTGCCGAAGTAGAAGATGTGGCCGACCTCGATGCCGCGGCCCTGGTAGCGCCGCGCCTCCGGCACGCTGTCCTCGAAGGCCGCCTGGTCGTGCTTCTCGTCGGTGCGCGCGTAGAGCCGGGTAAAGTCCTCGACGATGGCGCCGACCGCCTCGGCGTCGGCGAAGTCGATCTCGCGGCCGAGCAGGTCGTAGTCCAGGAAGGTGCGGTCGCAGAAGACCTCGGACTCGCCGGTCTCGGCCAGGATGATGAACTCGTGGCTGAGGTCGCCGCCGATCGGGCCGGTGTCGGCCTCCATCGGGATGGCGCGCAGGCCCATGCGCGCGAAGGTGCGCAGGTAGGTGACGAACTGCACCTGGTAGGCGCGCCGGGCCGACTCGTAGTCGAGGTCGAAGGAGTAGGCGTCCTTCATAAGGAACTCGCGGCCGCGCATGACGCCGAAGCGCGGGCGCACCTCGTCCCGGAACTTCCACTGGATGTGGTAGAGCTTCTGCGGCAGCTCGCGGTAGCTCCGGACCGCGCCCGCGAAGATGTCGGTGATCAGCTCCTCGTTGGTCGGGCCGTAGAGCATGTCGCGCTCGTGGCGGTCCTTGATGCGCAGCATCTCCGGCCCGTAGTCGTCGTAGCGCCCGGACTGGACCCAGAGGTCGGCCGACTGGATCGTCGGCATCAGGACCTCCTGGTTGCCGGCGCGGTCCTGCTCCTCGCGCACGATGCGCTCGATGTTCTTGAGCACCCGCAGGCCCATCGGCAGCCAGGAATAGATGCCGGCCGAGGCTTGGCGGACCATGCCCGAACGCAGCATCAGCCGGTGCGAGACGATCTCCGCCTCCTTGGGATTGTCGCGCAAGGTCGGCAGGAAGAAGCGGGAGCGGCGCATCGGGTCCTCTGGCGGAGCTGGCGGAAATGGCGGCCGGACACTAGCCGCATTGCGCGCGCGTGGGAATGCCCGAGCCGCAGCCCCCAAATTGCCCCCGAATTGCCCCCGACTTGCCTCGGTGCCGCGCTGAGGCGTCCGGCGGCGCCGCTGGATCCCGGATCGCAAGGCTCGCACCCCGATCACCTGCGGCTCTCGGGCTCGCCTTAGCGT
The DNA here is from genome assembly GCF_040905785.1 of Tistlia sp. Classification (NCBI taxonomy): domain Bacteria; kingdom Pseudomonadati; phylum Pseudomonadota; class Alphaproteobacteria; order Rhodospirillales; family Rhodovibrionaceae; genus Tistlia; species Tistlia sp. The sequence goes on along the minus strand of NZ_JBBDQW010000089.1, from coordinate 29,770 downwards.
CCGGGATGACGGGTGGCGACAGGGCGGCCGCCCGCGCCGCAGATTGCTGATTGTTGACAATCTTGGGCGCCGCGCCTCATCCTGCTGTCAAGATGCAATGGCCGGGAGCGAACAGACTTGGCTGTCACGGCACCCTGGCTCTCGGTCCTGCCTTCCCTGTCGCCCCGCGGGCTCGACGTGGAGGCGGCCGACTGCCTGCGCGAACTGATACTTTCCGGAAAACTCGGAGCCGGCAGCCATCTGGTGGAGACGGTGCTCGCCGAGCGGCTGCAGGTCAGCCGCGGCACCCTGCGCGCCGCCTTCCGCCGGCTGCATGACGAGGGGCTGGTCGAATACCGCCCGAACCGCGGCGTCTTCGTCCGCCAGCTCACCGCGGAGGACATCTGGGAGATCGCCACCCTCCGCGATTCCCTGGAGACCATGGCCTCGGTGCTGGCGGCGCGGCGCATCGACGACGAGGGGCGCCGGGCGCTCCGGGAGCTGATTGGCGAGATGCGCGCGGCTGTCGAGACCGGCGACCGCAACCGCGCCGTCGAGTTGGACTACGGATTTCACCGCCTGGTCATGCGCCTGTCGGGGCACGAGCGCCTGCAGCAGACCTATGCCGTGCTGGAGGGGCAGACGCGACTGTTCATGGTGCTGACCGATCCGACCCACCCCGACCTCAGCCACATGTTGCCGCTGCACGAGCCGCTGGCGGAGGCGATCGCTGCCGGCGACGCCGAGAGCGCCGCGGCGATCGCCGCCGGGCAGAACGAGAATGACGCGCAGCAGCTGATCGCCCGCGTCGCGAAGACGAATTCCGGACTCCCGGAGCAGCCGGCAGGGGCAGTGCGAGAGCCAGCGCCGGTCACTTCACAAAGAAAGAGAGGGTAACGATGACAGGCTACAAGGTTTGGTTCGGTGCCGCGGCCGTCGGCGTACTGCTCGCCGGCGCGCCAGCGGGCGCACAGTCCGAGACGGTTCGCATCGCCACCACGGCCCCGGCCGGCGGTGCCGACTACATCGCGGTCGAACGCTTCAGCGAGCGCCTGAGCGAGCTGACGGACGGCGCCGTTGAGGTGAAGATCTTCCCGAGCTCGCAGCTCGGCACCTACAAGGAGGTGCTCGAGCAGATCCGTGCCGGCGCCGTCGAGGGCCTCTACGAGAGCATGGGCGTTATCGGTCCCTGGCACCCGCTCGCCGGCCTGGAGGCCGTGGCCTACCTCTACAAGAGCGAGAAGCACTTCTTCGACGTCTGGCGCAGCGACCTCGGCGAGGACCTGCTCGACGCCGTGGCCGAGGAATCCGGCTTCCGCGTCGTCGGGCCGGCATTCCGGGGCTTCCGCCAGATGACCGTCAACAGCAAGGTCGAGAAGGTCGAGGACCTGGACGGCATGAAGATCCGGGCACCCGCCATCCCGGCCTACGTCACGGCCTGGGAGGCGCTCGGCGCCCGCCCCACCCCCATCGCCTTCGAGGAGGTCTACACCGCCATCCAGCAGGGTGTGGTGGAAGGCCAGGAGAACCCGATCGTGGTGATCTACGACCACCACTTCGACGAGGTCTGCGAGTACCTGATCCTGACCAACCACATGGCCGAGACCATGGGCTTCATCTTCAATGAGGAGTGGTACGGCGAGCAGTCGGAGGAGATCCGCGAGGCGATCCGCACGGCCGCGCGCACAAGCTCCGACTGGTACCGCGAGTTCACGCGCGAGAGCGAGACGAAGATGCTCGACGAGCTGGAGGCCAAGGGCATGGAGGTCATCGAGCCCGACCTCAGCGGCTTCATGGCCCGCGCCGCAACCGCCGAGATCGACCCGGCGATCGCGCCCTGGGTCGAAAAGATCCGAGCCCGCGACTGAGGCCGGAACCGATGTTCAGGCGTACCGCGGATGCGATCGCAATGGTCGTCGGCGCGGCCCTGGCACTGCTGCTGACGGTCATCGTCGTGGCGATCTTCGCCCAGGTCTTCTGGCGCTACGTCCTGAACGAGCCGCTGGTATGGCCCGAGGAGGCAGCCCGCTACAGCTTCATTTGGCTGTCCTTCCTCGGCCTGCCGCTGCTGCTTCGCCACGGTGAGATGATCGCGGTGGAGACCGTCGCCGCGGCCCTGCCGGAGCGGGTTCGCGCGCTCCTGCAGGGCTTGGCCGGCCTGCTGGCCGTCCCCTTGCTCGTCATACTCGTCTGGCAGGGCATCAGGCTGATGGATGTCGTCTCGGGCCAGATCGCCCCCGCGACCGGACTGCCGTCCAGCCTGCTCTACCTAGCCGCTCCGGTCGGCGCACTGTTGTCACTCTTCTTCCTGGCCGAGCGTCTGATTGCCGGCCCCCCCGCACCTTCCGCCTAGGGAATTCCTGCCGATGATCCTGCTGACCCTGGGCCTGCTGACCCTGGGACTCGTGCTCCTGTCGATCCCTGTCGCCTTCGCCCTGGGGCTGAGCAGCCTGGTCGTCATGCTGATCTGGCCCGGGCCGCCGCTCCTGCTCGTCGCGCAGAAGATCCTGAACGGGATGGACTCCTTCCCGCTGCTCGCGGTCCCCTTCTTCCTGCTGGCGGCGGCCCTGATGAACGACGGCGGCATCACCCACCGGATCATCAGCATCTTCAGCGGCACGCTGGGCCGCTTCCGTGGCTCGCTCGGGCTGGTCAACGTCGGCACCAACATCTTCCTCGCCGGCATCTCGGGCTCGTCGGTCGCGGACGCCACCGCTACCGGCTCCGTGCTGATCCCGGCGATGAAGCGCGAGGGCTACCCGCCCGCCTTTGCCGCCTCCCTGACTGCCGTCGCCGCCGTCATCGGTCCGATCATTCCGCCGAGCATCCCGCTCGTGATCTACGGGGTGGTCGCCAAGGTCTCGATCATCAAGCTGTTCGTCGCCGGCTATCTGCCGGGCCTGCTGCTCGGCAGCTGTCTGCTGCTGTACGTCGCACTCCTGGCGCGCTATCGCCGGTTCCCGACACAGCCACCCTGCCCCTGGCCCGAGCTGGCGGGCCGGCTGAAGCGCGGCTTCTGGTCGCTGATGATGCCCGTGTTCCTCGTCGCCGGCATCTTCGGGGGCGTGTTCACGGTGACCGAGCTGGGCGCCGTGCTGGTCGTCTACGCCCTTGTCCTGAGCGTCGTGGTCTATCGCGCCGTCGAGCTGCGCGGGTTGCCCTCGACCTTGCGCCGAGTCGCCCTGGATTCCGCCAACGTTATGATCATCGTCGGGATGAGCAGCCTGTTCGCCTACCTGATCGTCGTCTTCCAGGTAAACGACGTGATCGCCACCTTCGCGACCGAGGTCATCGACAGCAAGATCGGCGCGCTGCTCCTGATGAACGTGATCCTGCTGGTGGCCGGCATGTTCCTGGATTCGACGCCGGCGACGATCATTCTGGTGCCGATCTTCATGCCGCTGGCCCAGGCCTTCGGCATCGATCCGACCCACCTCGGGCTGATCATGGTCTTCAACCTGATGATCGGCCTGGTCACGCCGCCGGTCGCGCTGAACCTCTACATCGCGGCGCGCATCGCCGGCGCGCCGATCAGCCGGGTCCTGCTCGAGCTGGCGCCGATGTTCGCGATGCTGATCGCCATCCTTGGCCTGATCACCTTCGTTCCCGAAACCGTACTCTGGCTGCCCCGGCAGCTGGGCTTCTAGCGCCGAGGCTCTGCCATGACCTCTCCCGTCTTCTACCGAAACCTGAACAACCCGCCGCGGCGCATTGTGCGCGGCGAGGGCGTCTACCTCTACGACGATGACGGCCGCCGCTATCTCGACGCGGTCGGCGGTGCCGCGGTCGTGGCCATCGGGCACGGCGTGCCGGAGATCCTGGACGCGGTCGCCGGCCAGGCCGGACGAATCCCCTATGTCTACGGCGCCAGCTTCACGCACCCGTGGCAGGAGGAGCTCTCGGCCGCGCTCCTGTCAATCGCGCCGCCCTCGATGGCCGCCGCCTACTGGGTGACCGGCGGCTCCGAGGCGACCGAGACCGCCCTCAAGATGGCGCGGCAATATCACCTGCACCGCGGCCGCCCATCGAAGTTCAAGGTCGTCGCCCGCAGTCATGCCTTCCACGGCGTGACGATGGCTTCGCTGGAGCTCTCCGACCGGCCCGTGTGGAAGGAGCCCTTCGCACCGATGCTGCGCGGCGTGCCGCGCATAGTGCCGCCCTATTGCTACCGCTGTCCCTTCGGCAAAAGTCATCCCTCCTGCGGCACGGCCTGCGCCGGCGACCTCGAGCGCGTCATCCTGCAGGAAGGGCCGGACAGCGTCGCGGCCTTCATCGCCGAGCCGACCAGCGGCACCTCGATCACCGGCCTGATGCCGGTCGACGACTACTACCGCCGGATCCGGGAGATCTGCGACCGCTACGACGTGCTCTTCATCGCCGACGAGGTTCTGGTTGGCTACGGCCGCACCGGCAGCCCCTTTGCGCTGTCGCGCTGGGGTGTGGAGGCGGACATCATCACCTGTGGCAAGACGATCGGCAGCGGGTACGCCCCGTTGGGCGCGGTGCTGGCCTCCGAGCGGGTGGTCGAGGCGTTCCGCGCCGGCACCGGCGAATTCACCCACGGCTTCACCTACGCAGGTCACCCCCTGTCCTGCTTCATCGGCCTGAAGGTCTTCGAGTACATGCAGGCGCACCGGCTGTTCGAACGCGCCGCCGAGCGGGGGGTCTACCTGCACCGCCGCCTGCAGGAGCTAGCGACCCGCCACACCACGATCGGCGAGATCCGTGGCGCAGGCCTGCTCGCCGGCCTCGAACTGGTCGCCGACCGAGGAACGAGAGCGCCGCTGCCGGCCGAACTGAAGACGGCCGAGCGGGTCGTCGCCGCCGCGAGAGAACGGGGCGTGCTGCTGATCGTCGGCAACCCGAACGTCAACTACGGCCGCGGCGGCGACCAGATTCAGATCACGCCGCCCTACGTCATTACCGAGGCGGAGATCGACCGGATCGTCGAGGTGCTGGACGAGGCTCTCGCGAGCGTCGCGACGCCGGAACCAGCCTCGGCCTAGGCCTGCCGTCCGAGCAGCCCCCGCCGGATCGCCTGCGCGAGTCCCCGGGCGGCCTGTCGTCGGGTCTAACGGCCCTACGCCGCCTTCTGGCCCTGCTTGGCGACCTTGGCCAGCTCCTCGAGCAGGCGGCGGGAGCCCTGCAGCCTCGCCTTGGCGCCGTCCCAGCCGCGCCGGTAGACCAGCTTGTGGTCGGGGCGCAGGACGACCTTGCCCTGCTGGCGCTGCAGGAAGGCGATCAGGCCGCCGGGGTTGGCGAAGTCGCCGCCGCGGAAGGTGACGACGGCGCCCTTGGGGCCGGCGTCCAGCTTCTCGACGCCAGCGTCGCGGCACAGGCGCTTGATCGCCATGACCTCGAGCAGGTTGTCGACCTCCTCGGGCAGCGGGCCGAAGCGGTCGATCAGCTCGGCGGCGAAGGCCTCGATCTCCTTGCGGTCGACCAGGGTCGCGAGACGCCGGTAGAGGCTGAGGCGGACGTTGAGGTCGCGCACGTAGTCCTCGGGGATCAGCACCGACGTGCCGAGGTTGATCTGCGGCGTCCAGAGCTCCTCGGCCGGCCGCGCGCCGGCGGCGCCGGCCGCGGCCCCGCCGGAGGCGGCCTCGGCGCGGGCATTGGCCACGGCCTCCTCCAGGAGCTGCTGGTAGAGCTCGATGCCGACCTCGCGGACGTGGCCCGACTGCTCCTCGCCGAGCAGGTTGCCGGCGCCGCGGATGTCGAGGTCGTGGCTGGCCAGGGTGAAGCCGGCGCCCAGCGTGTCGAGGGTCTGCATGACGTGCAGGCGCTTCTCGGCCGCCGGGGTCAGGATCTTGCCGGGGCGCAGGGTGAAGTAGGCGTAGCCGCGCTGCTTGGCCCGGCCGATGCGCCCGCGCAGCTGGTAGAGCTGGGCCAGGCCGAAGAGGTCGGCGCGGTGAATCACCAGGGTGTTGGCGCTCGGGATGTCGAGGCCCGATTCGACGATGTTGGTCGAGAGCAGCAGGTCGAAGCGCCGGTCGACGAAGGCCGACATGACGTCCTCGAGCTGGGTCGGCGAGAGCTTGCCGTGGGCGACGCCGATCTTGATCTCGGGCAGCAGGGCGGCGAGGCGCTCCTGCAGGCCGGCCAGGTCCTCCAGGCGCGGCGCCACGTAGAAGGTCTGGCCGCCGCGGAAGTGCTCGCGCAGGATCGCCTCGCGAATCACCACGGGGTCGTAGGGCAGCACGAAGGTGCGCACCGCCAGGCGGTCGACCGGCGGCGTCGCGATCAGGCTGAGCTCGCGCACGCCGGACAGGGACAGCTGCAGGGTCCGCGGGATCGGCGTCGCCGTCAGGGTCAGCACGTGGACGTCGGCGCGCAGCGCCTTCAGCCGCTCCTTCTGCTTGACGCCGAAGTGCTGCTCCTCGTCGACCACGACCAGGGCGAGGTCCTTGAAGCGCACCGATTCGGCGAGCAGCGCGTGGGTCCCGACGACGACGTCGAGCTTGCCCTCGGCGAGCTCGTTCTTGACCTGCGCCGCCTCCTTGGCGGTGACCAGGCGCGACAGCTGGGCGATGCGCACCGGCAGGCCGGCGAAGCGCTCGGCGAAGGTCCGGTAGTGCTGGCGCGCGAGCAGGGTCGTCGGCACCACGACGGCGACCTGGCGGCCCGACATGGCGGCGACGAAGGCGGCGCGCAGCGCGACCTCGGTCTTGCCGAAGCCGACGTCGCCGCAGATCAGGCGGTCCATCGGCCGGCCGCTGTCGAGGTCGCCCAGCACCTCCTCGATGGCGCGCAGCTGGTCGTCGGTCTCGGGATAGGGGAAGCGCGCGCAGAATTCGTCGTAGAGGCCCTCGGGCGGACGGCTGGGGTCGATCTGCTTGAGCTCGCGCGCGGCGGCGATGCGGATCAGCTCGTCGGCGGCCTCCTTCAGGCGCTCCTTGACCCGGGCCTTGCGCGACTGCCAATTCGACTGGCCGAGGCGGTCGAGGTCGACGGCGGCGTCGCCCGAGCCGAAGCGCGACAGCACCTCGATGTTCTCGACCGGCACGAACAGGCGGTCGTTGCCGTGGTAGAGCACCTTCAGGCAGTCGTGCGGCGCGCCGCCGACGTCGATCGTGACCAGCGCCTCGTAGCGGCCGATGCCGTGGTCGACGTGGACGACGTAGTCGCCCTCGCTCAAGGTCGAGACCTCGGTCAGGAAGTTCTCGGCGCGCCGGCGCCGGGCGGCGGGCCGGACGATGCGCTCGCCCAGGATGTCGGTCTCGGTGACCAGGGTGAAGGCCCTGTCGCCGAAGCCGTGCTCCTCGGAGAAGGTCACCAGCACGACCGCGTTCGCCGGCTGCTCGGCGACCTCGGCCCAGGTCTCGGCGACCGCCAGCGGGCCGATGCGGTGCTCCTGCAGCAGGTGGCGCAGGCGCTCGCGCGAGCCCGAGGAATAGCCGGCGACCAGGGTCCGGCGCCCGGCCCCCCGCTCGTCCGAGAGGTAGCCATCGACCGCCGGCCACAGCTTCTCGGCGGTGCGCGCGTCGGTGAAGTCGCGGACGTGGCGGCCGCCGGCGTCCTCGACGTTGGCGCCGGCGCCGGCGAAGGGCTCGAAGACCACGCTCGGGCGCCCGCCCAGGCGCTCGTCCCACTCGGCGGCGCTCAGGTAGAGACGCTCGGGCTTGAGCGGTCGGTAGGGCGCGCCCCCGGCGGCCGCGGCGCCGGCGATCGAGCTGCGGGCCTCGAAGAAGTCCTCGACCGTCTCCAGGCGCGCGTCGCGGACCTCCTCGGCCTGGTGGTCGAGGGTGACGGCGGCCTCGGGCAGGTAGTCGAGCAGGGTCTCCAGGGTCGGGTAGAAGAGCGGCAGCCAGTGCTCCATGCCGGGGTGCGGCCGGCCCTCGCTGACCGACTGGTAGAGCGGATCTTCGCCGCGCACCGCGCCGAAGGTCTCGCGGTAGCCGCTGCGGAAGCGCTGGACGCTGTCGGAATCGAGCAGCACCTCGCTGGCCGGCAGCAGGTCCAGGCGCTCGACCGTGCCGCTGGAGATCTGGGTCAGGGGGTCGAAGGGCCGGATCGTCTCCAGTTCGTCGCCGAAGAAGTCGAGGCGCAGCGGCTGCTCGGCGCCGGTCGGGAAGAGGTCGACGATGCCGCCGCGCAGCGCGTACTCGCCGGGCTCGCCGACCGTGTCGACCCGCTCGTAGCCGTTGCGGCCGAGAAAGCCGACCAGATCCTCGGTCGCCAGGACGTCGCCGCGCGCCGCCGCCAGCCCGCGGTCCTTGAGCGTCGCGCGCGGCGGCACGCGCTGGATCAGGGCGTTGACCGTGGCGATGACGACGAAGCCGGGGCCGGCCGCCGGCCGGCGCAGCAGCGCGCTCAGGGTCGCGAGACGCCGCGCGACCAGGTCGCGGTGCGGCCCGACGCGGTCATAGGGCAGGCAGTCCCAGGCCGGGAAGCGCAGCACCTCGAGCGTCGGGTCGAAGAAGGCCAGGGCGTCGGCGAGCCGCGCCATGCGCGCGTCGTCGCGCGCGACGTGCAGGATCGGGCGGCTCCCACCATCCCTGGCGCGCCGGCGCGCCGCCTGGGACAGCAGCAGGGCGTCGAGTCCTTCCGGCGCGTTCGCGATCCGCGAGCGGCCGGACAGCTCCAGCAAATCGGTCAGCACAAGCTTATGTTCGTCCGAAGGTTATGGGTGGTACTTGAAGCTGCGCAGCAGCTTCATCACGTCGTGATCGAGGGCACCCGGCGGCTCGGCTGCGCCGATCATCCAGTTGTACAGATCGGGATCGGGCTCCAGCAACAGCGCTTCGTAGCGGTCGAGCTGGCCCGAATCGAAGCCGGCGAGATGGCGGTCGGCGAAGCTGCCGACCAGCAGGTCCATCTCGCGCGTGCCGCGGTGCCAACTGCGGAAGCGCAGGCGCTTGCGCCGGACCTCGAGCGATTCCGGCGCCTCGGCGCTTTGTGCCCGCATGGTTTCCCGCGCCGGATCCTGACCGGTCATTTCCCCTCTCTCTCGATCGCGCCATGATATAGAGCCGCCTTGCCGCCGCGTCACCCACGGCCTGCCGGACCCAGCCATACGCCCCCTGCCATCGCTTCCTGGCACGGGGCCAGCCGAACCGGATCCGACCCTTGCGCCCCAGCCTGCTCAACCCGCTGTTCGCCGAGATCGAGACGCTGCCCGGCGTCGGGCCGCGGCTCGCCAAGCTGTTCCAGCGCCTGGCCGGCCCGCGCGTCGTCGACCTCTGCTGGCACCTGCCGGCGAGCCTGGTCGACCGGCGCTACCGGCCCAGCGTCGCCGAGGCCGAGCCCGGCCGCGTCGCGACCCTGACGCTCACGATCGAGGAGCACCTGCCCGGCCGCGCGCGCCAGCCCTACCGCGTCCGGGCGCGCGACGAGAGCGGCTTCATCGAGCTGGTCTGGTTCCACGCGCGCGGCGACTGGCTGTCGAAGCTGCTGCCGCGCGGCGAGAAGCGCCGGGTCAGCGGGCGGGTCGAGGTCTTCAACGGGCGGCCGCAGATGGCCCATCCCGATTACGTCACCGGCCTGGAGGAGGGCGACCTGCCGGCGGTCGAGGCGGTCTACCCGCTGACCGCCGGCCTGCAGCCCAAGGTCGTCTGGAAGGCGGCCCAGGCGGCCGTCGCCCGCGCGCCCTCGCTGCCCGAATGGCAGGACCCGGCCTGGCTGAAGCGCCGGCAGTGGAGCGGCTGGCTCGAGGCCCTGAAGAGCGCCCACGCGCCCGGCGAGGCCGAGGACCTCTCGCCGCTGGCGCCGGCGCGCGCGCGCCTCGCCTACGACGAGCTGCTGGCCAACCAGCTCGCCCTCGCCCTGGTGCGCCGCCGGCAGCGTCAGGCCCGCGGCCGCGCGATCCGCGGCGACGGGCGCCTGGCCGGCAAGGTCGTCGCCGCCCTGCCCTTCGCGCTGACCGCCTCGCAGCAGGGCGCGCTCGAGGAGATCCGCGCCGACATGGCGCAGCCGCTGAAGATGCTGCGCCTGCTCCAGGGCGACGTCGGCAGCGGCAAGACGGTCGTCGCCCTGCTCGCCATGCTCAACGCCGTCGAGAGCGGCGCCCAGGCGGCGCTGATGGCGCCGACCGAGATCCTGGCGCGCCAGCACCTGGCGACCGTCGAGCCGCTGGCCGCGGCGGCCGGCGTCGAGGTCGCGCTGCTGACCGGCCGCGAGAAGGGCAAGACTCGCGCCGCGATCCTGGAGCGCCTGGCCGACGGGCGGACGGCGATCGCGGTCGGCACCCACGCGCTGTTCCAGGAGGAGGTCGCCTTCGCCGACCTGGCCCTGGCCGTGGTCGACGAGCAGCACCGCTTCGGCGTCCACCAGCGCCTGCAGCTCTCCTCCAAGAGCGCCGCCGCCGACGTGCTGGTGATGACCGCGACGCCGATCCCGCGGACCCTGGAGCTGACCGCCTACGGCGACATGGACGTCTCGCGCCTGACCGAGAAGCCGGCGGGCCGCCGGCCGGTCGACACCCGCACGATCCCGCTCGAACGCCTGGAGCAGGTGATCGAGGCCGCCGGGCGCGCCATGGCGGCGGGCGGCAAGGTCTTCTGGGTCTGCCCGCTGGTCGAGGAGTCCGAGCTCGGCGACCAGGCCGCGGCCGAGGAGCGCTTCCGGGTCCTCGAGCAGCGCTTCCCCGGCAGGGTCGCCCTGGTCCACGGCCGCCTCAAGGGCGCCGAGAAGGACGCCGCCATGGCCGCCTTCGCGAGCGGCTCCGCCGACCTGCTGGTCGCGACCACGGTGATCGAGGTCGGCGTCGACGTGCCGGCGGCGACGGTCATGGTGATCGAGCAGGCCGAGCGCTTCGGCCTCGCCCAGCTGCACCAGCTGCGCGGCCGCATCGGCCGCGGCCGGCGCGCCGCGACCTGTCTGCTGCTCTACCGCGGCCCGCTCGGCGAGACCGCGCGCGAGCGCCTGGAGGTGATGCGCGAGACCGACGACGGCTTCCGCATCGCCGAGAAGGACCTGGAGCTGCGCGGCGCCGGCGAGCTGCTCGGAACCCGCCAGTCCGGCCTGCCGCAGTTCCGCCTCGCCGACCTCGCCCTGCACGCCGACCTGCTGGCCGTGGCGCGCGACGACGTCGCCCTGATCCTGGAGCGCGACCCCGAGCTCTCGGGCCCGCGCGGCCAGGCCCTGCGCTGCCTGCTCTACCTCTTCGAGCGCGACCAGGCGATCCGCTACCTGCGCTCGGGCTGAGGCGGCCTGCTGCCGTTTTCGCTGTTTGCTGTCCTTCCCGTTCTTTGCCGACATCCCCGTTCTGCCCCGTCATCCCCGCGAAAGCGGGGATCCATGGGTATGCGAGGCCGGCACGAACCCCGCTGGGTCCGCGCTTGCGGTACTGGCGTATGGATCCCCGCTTTCGCGGGGATGACGATTCTGTTGGGGCTGGCGCGGGGATGACGACTTGAGGTGGGGCCGATGCGGGGACGACGTGGGTGGCACCTGCGCGGGGATGACGATTCTGTTGGGGCTGGCGCGGGAATGACGACGCGAGTGGCGCCTGCGCGGGGATGACTGCGCCCGAGGGCCTCGAGCCGCCGGCCGCGTCAGTCGCCGCTGGCGGCCTGGCGGTCGGGGAGCGGCGGCGGGGCGTCGGGGGCGGCGTCGGGGGCGGCGTGGTCGGTGGGGGTCACGATGCCGCCGGAGACGACCATCTTCAGGCCCTCCTCGACCGTCATCGACAGGTGAATGACCTCCGCCTCCGGCACGAACATCAGGAAGCCGGAGGTCGGGTTCGGCGTCGTCGGCAGGAAGACGTTGATGACGTGGCCCTCGGTCAGCTCCTGGACGTGGCCCTCGGTCTTGCCGGTGATGAAGCCGATCGCCCAGACGCCGCGGCGCGGGTACTGGAACAGGACGCATTCGCGAAATGCGTCGGAGCGCGCCGCCATGACCGTCTCGAGGATCTGCTTGAGCGCACCGTAGACCGAGCCGACGATCGGCACGCGCGACAGCGCCCAGTGGGTGGCGCGCATCAGCGAGCGGCCGATCAGTCCGGCGGCCAGCAGGCCGATCAGGGTCAGCCCGAGGAACACGATCAGCAGGCCGAGCCCCGGGATGTCCAGGCCGATGCCTTCGGGCGGCACCCACTGGGCGACGCGCCAGTCGGCCGGCAGCAGCGGCGCCACGTAGCCGTGGAAGGCCTGCGCCAGCAGGTAGCCCGGGCGCCACACGATCGGGATCGGGGAGACGATCCGCGCATCGACGAAGGCGACCACGCGCGCCGCCAGCCAGAGGGTGATCGCGAAGGGCGCGGTGACCAGCAGTCCGGCCAGGAAGTAGTTGCGCAGCTTGGCCAGCGGGCCGAGGCGGCGCGGCGGCGGCGGCGGCGCCAGGGCGAGCGCGCTCGGCCGCTCGTCAGGATCGGGCACGACGATACCGCCGGAGATCACCAGCTTCAGCCCCTGCTCGACCGAGATGTCGAGGGTATTGACCTCCTCGCGCGGCACGAACAGCAGGAAGCCCGTGGTCGGGTTCGGCACGGCCGGGATGAAGACCGCCACGACCTCGTCGCTGGTCACCCGCTGGATCTCGCCGCGGCCCTCGGCGGTGACGAAGCCTATCGACCAGCAGCCCTGGTAGGGGTACTGGACCAGCACGACCTGGCGAAACGCCTGGGAGCGCTGGGCCAAGACCGTCTGCAGAATCTGCTTGGTCGCCGAGTAGATGCTGCGGACCACCGGCACGCGGGCCAGCAGGCGCTCGCCGTAGCCGGTCGCCAGGCGCCCCAGGTAGCCCGCGGCGACGACGCCGACCAGAGTGACGAAGGCCAGGGTCAGGACGACGCCGATGCCGGGCACCGAAAAGGGCAGGTAGGTGTCGGGGTTCCAGCGCGCCGGGAACATCGGCAGCACGGTCTCGTCGACGAAGGCGACGACGCCCCAGGCCAGCCAGACGGTGATCGCCAGCGGCGCCGTGACCAGCAGGCCGGCCAGGAAATAGTTGCGGATGCGGCCGACGAAGCCGCGGCGGCGCGTCAGCTTGGACAGGGGGTCGCCCCCGGGCCGCTCGTACCTGCTCTTCCGCATCAAGGATCCCGAACCGACAGTTCCGTTGCTTATATGGCCCACGCGCGCCGGAGCGCTATAGCGCCGCTCACCCGAAGAACGCCCGGAAAGCCGCCAGGGTCGCCTCCGGCGCCTCCTCGGGCAGGAAATGGCCGCAGGGCAGCGCCTCGCCCTCGACCCGCTCGGCGACCGCGCGCCACAGCGCCAGCGGCTCCAGGCTGCGGCCGACGAAGCCGCGCTCGCCCCAGAGCACGAGCAGCGGGCATTCGACCAGAAGCTTCTCGTCGGCCGCGTCCTGCGCCAGGTCGATGCTGGCCCCGGCCCGGTAGTCCTCGCAGGAGGCGTGGATCGCCGCCGGCTCGCGGAAGCAGCGCTTGTACTCGGCGACCGCCGCCGGGTCGAAGGCCGCCGGGTCGCCGCCCCAGCGGTCGAGGCAGGCCTGCAGCCAGCCGTCGGGGTCGGCGCCGATCATGCGCTCCGGCAGGTCATAGGGCTGGATCAGGAAGAACCAGTGGAAGTAGGCGGTCGCGAAGGCTTGGTCGGTGCGCCGGTACATCGCCCGGGTCGGCGCGATGTCGAGCAGCGCCGCGCGGGTCAGGCGCTGCGGATGGTCGAGCGCCAGGCGATGCAGCACGCGCCCGCCGCGGTCGTGGCCGGCCGCCGCGAAGCGCAGGAAGCCGAGCGCCTCCATGACCTCGACCACGTCGCGCGCCAGGGCGCGCTTGGCGTAGGTCGAGTGGTCGCCGCCGCCCGGCGGCTTGGAGCTGTCGCCGTAGCCGCGCAGGTCCGGGCAGACTACGGTGAAGCGCTCGGCCAGCGTCGGCGCCATGCGATGCCAGATCGCGTGGGTCTGCGGGTAGCCGTGCAGCAGCACCAGCGGCGGCCCCTCGCCGCCGAGGCGCAGCTGGATCTCGGCGCCCGAGGTCGCCACGCACCTGGATTCGAACCCCTCGAACACCTTGCCGTTACCCCTCTGTCGTTACCCCCTGGCGATCCCTGCCCGCCCGGCGTTGCAGCCGGGGTTGAGAGACGGGCGCTGCGCTGCACGAGGAGCATAACCGCACAATGGCTTCCGGACCACGCCCGGCCCGCCCCTTCCCGCTGGACGGCGCTGCGCCGCGCCTGCTGTCGCTGGCGACGGCGGTGCCGGAGCATCGCCTGGACCGCGCTTCGGTCGAGGCCTTCGCGGCCGAGATCTTCGACGCCGCCGACAGCGAGGTGCTGCGCCTGCTGCCGGCCTTCGCCAATGCCGGCATCGCGGAGCGCCGCTCGGCCCTGCCGCTCGAGCGCCTCGCCCGACCGCGCGGCTGGCGCGAGCGCCACGCCGACTTCCTGGAGACCGCGCCGCCGCTCGCCGAGCGGGCGATCCTCGACTGCCTGGCCGGGGCCGGGCTGACCGCCGACGCGGTCGACGCCCTGGTGGTGACCTGCACGACCGGCTTCACCGTGCCCTCGCTCGACGCCGTGCTGATGGACCGCCTCGACTTCCGCCAGGACCTGCAGCGCCTGCCGGTGTTCGGGCTGGGCTGTGCCGGCGGCGCCCTCGGCCTGGCGCGCGCCGCGGCCCTGGCGCGCGCCGAGCCCGGATCGCGGGTGCTGCTGCTCTCGCTCGAGCTCTGCACCCAGACCTTCCGGCCGGAGGACCACTCCAAGAGCAACATCATCGCCTGCGCCCTCTTCGCCGACGGTGCCGCGGCGGCGTTGCTCTCGACGGAGGCCCCCTCAGAACCGGCGGGCGAAACGTCGGGCCTGGCCCCGCGGGTGGTCGCCTGGGGCGAGCGGCGCTGGCCGGACAGCCTGGAAGTCATGGGTTGGCACGTCGAGGACGACGGCCTGGGCGTGCTGTTCTCGGCCGACATCCCGCGGGTCGCGCGCAAGCGCTTCGGCCCGGCGGCCGACGCCTTCCTGGCCGGCCGCGGCCTGCGCCGCGCCGACCTCGACGGCTACGTCCTGCATCCCGGCGGGGCCAAGGTGCTGGCGGCCCTCGCCCAGTCGCTCGACCTGCCGGAGGCGGCCCTGGCCGACGAGCGGGCGGTGCTGGAGCGCTACGGCAACATGTCCGGCCCGACGGTGCTCTTCGCGCTCGCGCGCAAGCTGGAGCGCGGCCTCGCCGGGCGCCACCTGCTGGCCGCGCTCGGGCCCGGCTTCACCGCAGGATTCGTGCTGCTGGAGGGCTGAGATGGAGGATGTCTGGCTGGGCGGCTGGTTCGGGTGGGCCCAGGGCGTGGCCTTGCTGGTCGCCGGCCAGCGCCTGGCCGAGCTGGCCTGGGCGAAGCGCAACGAGCGCCGCCTGCGCGCCGCCGGCGCCCTCGAGCACGGACGGCGCCACTATCCGCTGTTCGTCGGGCTGCACGCGGCCTGGCTGCTCGCCCTCTTTGTCGGCGTGCCGCCCTCGGCGAGGCCGGACTGGTGGCTGCTCGGCCTGTTCGGCCTGCTGCAGCTGGCGCGCCTCTGGATCGTCGCCAGCCTGGGGCGCTTCTGGACGACGCGGGTGATCAGCCTGCCGGGCGCGCCGCTGCTGCGCCGCGGCCCCTATCGCTGGCTGGAGCATCCGAACTACCTGGTGGTCGCCCTGGAGCTGGCGGTGCTGCCGCTGGCCTTCGGCGCCTGGTGGCTGGCGCTGGCGGCCAGCCTGCTCAACCTGCCGCTGACCCGGCACCGGATCCGCGTCGAGGCGGCGGCCCTGGCCGGGCGCAGAGGGGCCTGAGCGGCCGCCGGGCGGCGGTTCGCTTAGCGCCGGATGGTCGGCAATCCAAGGAGGCAAAATCGAAGGAAGGTTGGTGCGGCTGAGTGGACTCGAACCACCACGGGGTCTCCCCCACAAGAACCTGAATCTTGCGCGTCTACCAATTCCGCCACAGCCGCAGACACGCACCAAACCTTCACTGCCGCGCCGAAAGCCCGGACCTGCCAGTCCGCCCAAGCGCCTCCCTGGAGGAGGTTTGGTGCGGCTGAGAGGACTTGAACCTCCACGGGGTTTCCCCCACAGCGCCCTCAACGCTGCGCGTCTACCAGTTCCGCCACAGCCGCCAAGGGCCGAGCCGTCCCGGCGCGGTAGGCCGCACTATCTAGCGGGGGCATCGAGGAAAGACAAGGGCAGTCTTGCGGCCCGCGGAGGATTCTGCAGGGCCTCCAGCGGTGCCCCTCGCCGCTGCTTGGAGAGCGGCGCGGCAGGAACCATATCGAGGGTATGACACACCGACTCCTCACCTCCCCCGTGCTGCTCCCCGTGCTGCTGGTCTGCGGCCTCCTGCTCGCCTTCCTGGCGATCTCCTGGACCCGGCTGGCCGGCGCCGACCTCAGCTGGCACGGCTGGATCGCGCTGGCGCTCGGCTGCCTGCTGTCGCTCGGGCTGGCGGGAGTCCTGATGGGCCTGCTGTTCCATTCCAATCGCTCGGGCGCCGACGAGGCGGCAAGCGAGCAGTCCCGCCGGCCGGCGGAACGCGAGCCCGACCCGGACTAGGCTCAGGCGGGAAAGCCGCCTCGCCTTCAGGAGCGGTGGCGCCGGTGCAGGGCGAGCCAGGCCCGGATGACCGCGCAGCCGCACTCAGGAGTCGGCGGCGTCGAGCTCCGCCGCATCGGTCTCGGCCGCGCCTGAGCCTGCTTCCGACACCGCGGTGGCGTCCGAAAGCAGCATCTCGATCGTGCAGTGGACCCCGTCCGGCGTGGCTTCCCAGTGGGAGGTTCCATCGAGCATCTTCGGCAGCAGCTTGCCGATCAGCCTGGACCCGAAGTTGGCGGTCGGCTGGCCGGCGATCGGAACGCCGCTCTCGATCCACCGGAAGGTCAGGATCCGGCCGGCCCCGACGCCGGGCAGCTCGCCCGGCGCGACCGACCAGACGATCCGAAGGGCGCCTTTGGGGTGCGCGAAGGCGCCGTACTTCACCGCATTGGTCGAGAGCTCGTGGAGGGCGAGCGCGAAGCTCTGGGCCTCGCGTTGCGTCAAGCGGACGTCCGGGCCTTCGAACGTCGGCTCGATCAGCGTCGAGACCGCCCCCGCCTCCGCCTCGACCAGCTCGCGCAGCCCGATGCCCTCCGGCAAGCCCACGATCAGCTCCTCGGTGCGCGCGATGGCGGCGATGCGCTCGGTCAGGTGGTCCGAGTAGTCGCGCACCGACCCGCCGGTGCTGCGCGACAGCCGGACGATCGCCAGCACCTTGGCCAGCAGGTTCTTGACCCGGTGGCTGAGCTCGGAGAGCAGGATCTCCCGCCGCACCGCGTCCTTGCTCTCGGTCGCGTCCTCGATCGCGAGCAGCGTCAGCGCCTCCGGGTCGATCCTGCGGGCGCTGACCCGCAGATGACGCAGGCCGAGGGTCCGGAACTCGTGGTCGAGCTCCAGGTCCCGGCGCGCCGCGTCCTGCGCCGGCGTCTCCGCGAGCGCCTGGCGCAGCACCGGCATGTCCCAGTCCGGGAGGTCGAACAGCACCCGCCCCTGGACCTCCGCCAGCGTCAGCCGGAAGGTCTCGTAGAAGGCCCGGTTCGCCGAGCGGACCGCGAAGGCCTGGTCGAGCACCAGGAGAGGCTGATGGGTGGTGTCGATGATGCGCTCGGCGAAGGCCTTCGCCGCGGTCAGCGCTTCCTCCCAACTCTTGCGCTCGGTGATGTCGACGAAGGTGACGACGAGACCCTCGATCCGGTCCTCCTCCGTGCGGTAGGGCAGGATGCGGCGCAGATGCCAGCGGCCGTCGGGGCCCGTCACCTCCTTCTCGCTGGCCTGCAGCGTCCGCAGGACCTGCTTCGCGTCCTCGAGGAAGGTTGCGTCGCTGAAGCGCGGGGCGAAGTGGGCGATCGGCCGGCCGACGTCGCCCTGGATCAGCTCGAACAGGTCCCGCAGCGGCGCGGTGAACCAGCGGATGCAGAGCTTCTGGTCGAGGAACAGCGTGCCGATCTCGGTGCTGTTGAGCAGGTTGTTGAGGTCGTTGGTGCGGTCCTCCAGCTCCACGACCTTGCCCTGGAGCTGGGTGTTGACCGTGTTCAGCTCCTCGTTCAGCGACTGCAGCTCTTCCTTCGAGGACTCCAGCTCCTCGTTGGTCGACTGCAGCTCCTCGTTCATCGAGGTGATCTCCTCGTTCGCCGCCTTGAGGTTCTCGGTCGAGGCCTCGTAGTCCTCCACCGAGAGGCGCAGCTCCTCGCGCGCGTTCCACAGCTCGCCCACCTGGTCGTGGTCCAGGTAGGCCTCGAGCGCGACGGTTCCCTCCGGGCCCCGGTTCGGCGCGCCCCCCGCCAGCGTCTCGAAGGCGACGAGGCGCCGGTGCCCGCCGCGGGGACCGGGCACCGGGGAGACCGTCAGCCTCAGCGAGGCCTCCTCGCCGGCTTCGGCCTTCGGCAGTTCGAGGAGGGTGCTGACCGGCTCGCGGCTCTTCAGCGACAGGCGAAGCAGCGCGCGCAGCCGGACGCGCAGCGGCTCGCGCACCATCGCGACCAGGTCCAGTGTCGGCGCGCCCCTCGGCGTCGCCAGAAAGGGCGTGAGATCGCCGTGGAGATAGAGGATGCGATGGCGCTCGTCGATCAGCGCGGACGGCGGCGCGTAGGCCAGGGCCAGCGCCTCGCGCGCCTCCGCCGCGATGCCTCTCGGCAGCGTACTCTCCGCCTGCGCGCCCTTGCCGGCGGCCGGCCCCTCCCGCGCGGCCTGGAGGCCGAGCAGCTCGTGCCGGGTCGGTCCGATCCTGGCGTAGATGCTGGCCTTCCGCGACACCGCCTCGAACAACTCGCCGTGCCGGTCGACGGCCTCGGCCGCGCCGAGAAACAGGTGGCCGCCTTCCTTGAGGGCGAAATGGAGCAGGCCCACGACCCGATCCTGCGCCTCCGGCACGAGGTATATCAGCAGGTTGCGGCAGCTCACCAGGTCGAGGCGCGAAAAGGGCGGATCCGAAAGAACATTGTGCTGCGCGAAGACCACCACGTCGCGCAGGACCTTCCTGGCCCGGTAGAAATCGCCCTCCTTGTCGAAGAAGCGTGCGAGCCGCTCGGGCGGCAGGGTCTCGGCGACCATGTCGGAGAACAGGCCGGTGCGGGCGCGGGCCAGCGTCTGCGGCGCGGCGTCGGTGGCGAAGACCTTGATCTCGACGTCCCGGCCCGCCGCCTGCGCCTGCTCGAGCAGCAGCATGGCGATGCTGTAGGCCTCCTCGCCGGTCGAGCAGGCCGGCACCCAGACACGGATCGGCCACCGGTCCTGCCGCGAGCGGAGCAGCGGCGCCACCACCTTCTCCTCGAGTTCCTTCCAGGCCTCCGGGTCGCGGAAGAAGCCGGTGACATGGATCAGCAGGTCGCCGACCAGGCGCCGGACCTCCTCCGGATCGCCGCGCAGGTTCTGCGCATAGGCGTCGAAGCCCTCGATCCGGCCCAGGCCCATGCGGCGCAGGACGCGCCGGACCAGCGTCTCGCGCCGGTAGGGCCTGAAGTCGTGCGCGCCTTCCGCGCGCAGCACCGCGAGGATATCCTCCAGGTCCGGCTCGGCCTGGGTCGCGAGTTCCTCGTGGCGCGCCAGCAGCGGCAGCGAGCCGCGCAGATAGCCGACGAGCAGCTCCGGCATGGCCTCCGGCGGCAGCACCCGGTCGGCGAGGCCGGCCAGGATCACGTTGCGCGGCATGCCGTCGTGCTCGGCCGTCGCGGGCTCCTGGACCAGGACCAGGCCCTCGGCCTCGTGCACCTTGAGGGCTCCGGCCGAGCCGTTGGACCCGCTGCCGGACAGGACGACGCAGATCGCCAGTCGACCGCGCTCCTCGGCCAGGGACTGGAAGATGGCGTCGACCGGATGCCGGCGTTCCATGTCGGTGCTGGGCTTGCGCGCGCTCAGCCGCCCCTCCGCGATTCGCAGCACGCTGTCCGGCGCGATCACATAGACGCAGCCGACCCTGATCGCCGTCGACTTGCCGACGGCGACGACGCTCAGTTTGGTCGAGCGCTGCAGCACCTCCGCGAGATGGCTCTCGTGGGATGGCGAAAGATGCAGCACGACGATGAAGGCGGCGCCCGGGTCCTCGGGCATCGCACCAAAGAAGCGCGTGAGCGCCGGGATGCCGCCGGCGGAGGCGCCGATCGCGACCAGGGGACAGTCCTGTCCGCGCGGGCCGTCCTGCTTCTGCTTGCTGCGGCGGGCGGGCTTGACATCGCCCGCACCGGGACCGCCTGCGGTTCGCGTCATCTGCCTACCCCGAGACTCTACCGGTCGACCGCATCTTGCCGTCGCGCTCGTCGGTGCTCCCTGCCCCGGACACTACCACCCCGTCGTGTCGATTGACAGTAGGTCGCGGAAAACGCGCAGTTATCCGCTCGCAGACTCGGGCACCAGCGAGACCTTCTCCGACAGCGGCACCTCGAGCAGGCACTCCACGCCGTCGGGCGTCGGATTCCATTCGGAACGGCCGCCCAGCATGGCAGGCACCATGTCCTTGATCAGCCGGGAGCCGAAGCTCGGTGCGATGTCTGCCGCAATCGGCACGCCGCTCTCCCGCCAGTGGAAGCTGAGCACCGGTTCCGGTCCTTCCGACACCGACCACTCGACCAGCAGCCGCCCCTCGGGCTTCGAGAAGGCGCCGTACTTGACCGCGTTGGTCGAGAGCTCGTGCAGGGCGAGCGCCAGGATCTGCGCCGCGTCCGAAGACAGCCGGACCTCCGGGCCCTCGATCCGCGGCGGCTGCTGCGTCGAGACGCCCGCGGTTTCCGCCTCGATCAGCTCGCGCAGCGCGATGCCCTCGACGCGGCCGCCGATCAGCTCTTCGCTGCGTGCGATCGCGCCGATGCGGTCGGTCAGGCCGGCGGCGAACTCATCGAGGCTGGTGGCGCCGCGCCTGGACAGGCGGACGATCGCCTGGACCTTGGTCAGCAGGTTCTTGACCCGGTGGTGCAGCTCGGACACCAGCACCTCGCGGTTCGCCGAGGCCCTGGCACGCTCGGTCACGTCCTCGATGGCGAGCAGTATCAGCGCCTCGTCCTCGATCCGGCGGGCGCTGACCAGAAGCTGGCGGCGGCCCAGCTTGCGGAAGCCGTGCTCGACCTCGAGGTCGATGCGCACCGCATCCTGCGGAACCGCGTCTCTCAGCGCCTGCCGGAGCTCGGCATTGTTCCAGTCGCCCTCGTCGATGTCGAACAGCAGCCGGCCCTCGACCTGCTCCCGGGTCAGTTGGAAGCCCTCGTAGAAGGCGCGGTTGGCCGAGCGCACGACGAGCTCGTCGTTGAGCACGACGAGCGGCTGGCGGGTCGTGTTGACGATCCGCTCGGCGAAGGCCTTGGCGGTCGAGAGCGCCTGCTCCCAGTTCCTGCGCTCGGTGATGTCGGTGAAGGTGATTACGATGCCGTCGGCGGCCTCGCCGCCGGAGGTCCGGTACGGCAGGGTGCGCCGCAGGTGCCAGCGCCCATCGGCGCCGAGAACCTCGCGCTCGAGGGGCTGCAGGCCGCGCAGCACGGCCCGGGCGTCCTTCAGGAAGCCGGCGTCCTCGAAGCACTGGGCAAAGTCGGCGATCGGCCGGCCGATGCCGCTCTGGATGACCTGGAAGAGCGTGCGAATCTGCGGCGTGAACCAGCGGATCCGGAACTCGCGGTCCAGGAAGAGGGTCGCGATGTCGGTGCTGTTGAGCAGGTTGTTGAGGTCGTTGGTGCGGTCCTCCAGCTCCTCGACCTTACTCTGGAGCTGGCTGTTGACCGTGTTCAGCTCCTCGTTGAGCGACTGCAGCTCCTCCTTCGAGGTCTCCATCTCCTCGTTGGTCGACTGCAGCTCCTCGTTCATCGAGGTGATCTCCTCGTTCGAGGCCTTCAGCTCCTCGTTCGAGTTCTCCAGCTGCTCGACGGACAGGCGCAGCTCCTCGCGCAGGCGGTTGAGCTCGCCCTCCAGGTCGCTCTGGCCGTCCGCCGGCTCGTCGGCCGCGGGCGCGCCGCGCAGGGGCGCCTCCGGTTGCTCCAGGAAGCTCACCAGGAAATGCGGCGTCGGCGCGACCGGGCCGGCGGGCGCGACGACCAGCCTGACCGACCGGCCGGGCCCCTCGCCCAGGCGCACCTCGGCGCTGACCCGGGTGCGCTCGCTGGTCGCCTTGCGGATCATCGCCCGCAGCTTGCCGCGCAGCTCCTCGCGCAGGAGCGCCAGCAGATACCGGGTCGGCTCGCCGGCCGGAGTCGTCAGGTAGGGCTCGAGGTCGCCATGGAAGTAGATCGCGCGATGGCGGTCGTCGATCAGCACCGCCGGCGGCGCGAAGCCCGCGAGCAGCGCCTCGCGTGCCTCCTCCCTCGGCGTCCGCCGCGCCATCGGCTCGGGGCGGGGCTTGCCGGTGTCGACATGCTCGGCGCCAAGCAGGGGGAAGTCGACCAGGTCGTGCCGGGTCTCGCCGACGCGGCGGTAGATGCGCCACTTGCTGGAGACCGGATCGAACAGCCCGGCAGTGCGGCCGACCGTCTCCGCGGTGCCCAGGAACAGGTGACCGTCCGGGCGCAGCGAGAAGTGCAGCAGGGCGATGACCCGCTCCTGGATCGGCGGTTGCAGGTAGATCAGCAGGTTGCGGCAGGACACCAGGTCGAGGCGCGAGAAGGGCGGGTCGGAGAGCAGATTCTGCGGGGCGAAGACCAGGACCTCGCGCAGCTCCTTCTTCGCACGGTAGACGTCGCGCTCCTTGTCGAAGAAGCGCCGGAGCCAGGCTGCCGGCATGGTCTCGGCGACCGAGCCGGCGAACAGGCCGGTCCGCGCCCGTGCGAGGGCCGACTGCGCGGCGTCGGTGGCGAAGACCTTGATGTCCAGCTTCTTCCCGGAATCCTCGGCCTGCATCAGCAGCAGCATGGCGATGCTGTAGGCCTCCTCCCCCGAGGAGCAGGCCGGCACCCAGGCCCGGATCTGCTGGCCGTCCTCGCGCGACTGCACCAAGGGCGCCACGACCTTGCGCTCCAGCGTGCGCCAGGCCTCCGGATCGCGGAAGAAGCCGGTGACGTTGATCATCAGGTCGCCGACCAGCGCCCGGACCTCGGCCGCGTCGCCGCGCAGCCGGTCGGCATAGTGGCGGAAGCTCTCGACCTGCCCGAGGCTCATGCGCCGCAGGATGCGCCGGACCAGCGTGCTCCTCTTGTAGGGCGAGAAGTCGTGGCGTCCGCTGGTGCGCAGCACGGCCAGGATGGCCTCGAGATCGGTCTCGCCCTGCCGCGCCAGGTCCTCGGCGCGCTCGAGCCGAGGCAGCGCGCCGCGGACATAGGCCAGCAGGGTTGCCGGCATGTCCTCGGGGGCGAGCACGCGGTCGGCCCAGCCGGCCAGGATGACGTTGTGCGGCATGTCGCCGTGCTCGGCCGTGGCCGGGTCCTGGACCAGGACCAGGCCTTCCATCTCTCGCACCCTCTGGGCGCCGGCGGTGCCGTTCGAGCCGCTGCCCGACAGGACGATGCAGACCGCCTCGGCGCCGCGCTGCTCGGCGAGCGAGCGGAAGATCGCGTCGATCGGATGGCGGCGGTCCAGCTCAGAGTCCGGGCTGCTCGCCTGCAGCGCGTCGTCGGTGACGGTCAAGACCGAGTTCGGCGCGATCACGTAGATGCAGTTCGGCTTGATCGCGGCCCTGTCCTCGACCTCTACGACATCGAGGGAGGAGAGCCGCTGCAGCACCGGCACCAGGTGGCTCTGGTGCGAGGCCGAGAGGTGCAGGACCACGACGAAGGCGACGCCGGGATCCTCGGGCAGGGCCGCGAAGAAGCGCTCGAGGGCCGGGATGCCGCCTGCCGAGGCGCCGATCGCAACGATCGGGCAACGCCTGGACTGCCTGTCCGCCGACTCGCTGAGCTGTGCGTCTGCCAAGGGCACCCGCCTTCTTTAGGATGTATTTGCCCTCTAGCATACCCGCAGAGGGTGGGGCGAAAATGATCGCCTCCCCTGATGCCGACCAAGGCCGCCACACCAATCGCTGGACCATACATGAGTTCCGGTCTGCACGTGCTGATCGTCGAGGACAAGCCGCTGACCGCCCTGATGCTGACGGAGATGCTCGCCGACCTCGGCTATGCCAGCGCCGACGTCGCGGCCACCGAGCAGCAGGCGATCGCCCTGGCCCGGCGCCATCGTCCCGACCTGATCACCACCGACGTGCGCATCCGCGGCGGCAGCGGGCCGGCGGCCGTGGCATCGCTGATCCGCGACGGCCCGCTGCCGGTCGTCTACGTCACCGGCAACCCCGAGGAGCTCGACGAGGGCCTGCGGCCGGTGACCGTGGTCAAGCCGGTCTGCGAGGCGCTCTTGGCCCGGGCGATCGAGCGGGCCCTGCTGCGCGCCGCCGCCGGCACCTTGCCTGACCTGCCCGTCCCCGACCCGGCCGGAGAGGACGAGGGCGCTAGCCCGAGCCGCGGCTCATGATCGAGGGCAGGTAGGTCGCGGCCTCGGGGAACCAGACCAGCAGCACGACCGCGAACACCATGATCAGGAACATCGGCACGCTGGCGCGCGCGATGAAGCCCATGTCGTGGCCGGTCATGCCCTGCAGCACGAAGAGGTTGAAGCCGATCGGCGGCGTGATCTGGGCCATCTCGACGACCAGCATCAGGTAGATGCCGAACCAGAGCATGTCGAAGCCGGCCTGGCGGATCAGCGGCTCGATCACCGCCATGGTCAGCACGATCGAGGAGATGCCGTCGAGGAAACAGCCGAGCAGGATGTAGAAGACCGTCAGCAGCGCGATCAGCTCGAGCGGCCCGAGCTGGAGCCCGCCGATGCCCTCGGCGAGCGCGCGCGGGATGCCGGTGAAGCCCATCGCCAGGGACAAGAAGGAGCTGCCCATCAGGATGAAGGCGATCATGGCGCTGGTCCGCACCGCGCCGAGCAGGGATTCGCGGAAGCTCTCCCACGTCAGGCTGCGCTGGATCGCCGAGAGCGCTAGCGAACCGATGACGCCCAGCACCGCCGCCTCGGTCGCCGTGGCGAAGCCGCTGTAGATCGACAGGATCACCCCCAGGATCAGGCCGAGCACCGGCAGCAGGTCGAACAGCGCGGCCAGGCGCTCGCGCACCGAGAAGCGCTGGCGGTCGACCTTGGTCTTGCCGGCGACCAGGTCCCAGACCACGACATAGGTCATGAACAGCAGCGCCAGGGCGATGCCCGGCAGGATGCCGGCGATGAACAGGCGCGAGATCGATTCGTTGACCGTGACGCCGTAGATGATCAGCGCGATCGAGGGCGGGATCAGCAGGCCCAGGGTGCCGGCCCCGGCCAGGGTGCCGACGGTCATGCGCTCGGGATAGCCGCGCCGGCGCAGCTCGGGGATCGACATCTTGCCGACCGTGGCGACGGTCGCCGCCGAGGAGCCGGAGATCGCCGCGAAGATCGCGCAGCCGGCGATGTTGACGTGCAGCAGGCCGCCCGGCAGGTACTGCAGCCAGGGCGTCAGGCCGCGGAACAGGATCTCCGACAGGCGCGAGCGGAACAGGATCTCGCCCATCCAGATGAACATCGGCAGCGCGGTCAGGGTCCAGGACGACTGGGTGCCCCAGATCGTGATCGCCATGGAATCGCCGGTCGGCCGGCCGGTGAAGAGCTCCATGCCGATGAAGGCGCAGGCCAGCAGGCTGGCGCCGACCCAGACGCCCGAGCCGAGCAGGAAGAAGAGCGACAGCACGAAGAGCGCGATCAGCGGCAGCTCGCTCACGCCTTGCCTCCGGGAATCGCCTTGGCCTCGGCCTCGGGGCTGGCCAGCGCCCGCTCGCTCTCGAGCAGCGCGCGCAGCAGCGAATCGATCGCCGCCAGGGCGAGCGCCGCGGCGCCCAGGGTCGCCAGGCTCTGCGGCACCCACAGCAGGAAGCCGGCCGAGCCCTCGCTGCGCTCGCCGAACAGCCAGGAGAACCAGGCCAGCCGTCCCATGTAGAAGGCGAGATAGCAGGCGACCCCCGCCATCACCGCGCGGCAGAAGCGCTCGGCGGCGAGCCGGCGGCGCCCGTGGAGCTGGTTGACCAGCAGCGCGACGCGGATGTGGCCGCCGCTCTTGAAGGTCCAGGACAAGGCGAAAAAGGAGCCGCAGGCCATGGCGTAGCCGGCGAGCTCGGTGACGCCGCCCAGGAACACGCCGGCGAGACGCGACAGGATCGAGGTCAGCACCAGGCCGGTCAGGGCCAGCAGGAAGCCGGCCGCGACGTAGCCGCAGGCGCGGTAGAGCGGCTCCAGCCGGTCGAGCAGGCGCAGGATCGCGGGACGCGCCGTCACGGGAGGCGCCGCAGGGTCGGGGTGGAAGTCATCTGGCAGGCGACGTCATGTAGCGCGAACGGCCACCGACCGCGGGGCGCCCGCCGAAGGGCGCGCCCGCGTCCGGCCGGCGGCTCACATGCCGCGGTAGGACTCGACGACCTTGCTGCCGCTCTCGCCGGCCTTGGCGAGCCACTCCTCGGTCAGCGTCTCGCCGAGCTTGGCGAAGCCCTCGGCCAGCGCCTCGGTCGGCGCCTCGATCGTCATGCCCTCCTTGGCGAGCTCGTCCTTGTACCAGTCGGACAGCTCCTGGGCCTTGGCCCAGCCGGCCTCCTCGGCCTTGGCGGCCTCCTCGCGGACGATCGCGCGGGTCTCCTCGTCGAGGCCCTCCCAGGCCGACTTGTTGGCGAAGACCATGTTCTTGGGCAGCCAGGCCTGGGTGTCGTACCAGTAGGCGACGTACTCCCACAGCTTGCTGTCGTAGCCGGTCGAGCCCGAGGAGATCATCGATTCGGCGACGCCGGTGGCGAAGGCCTGGGAAATCTCGGCGGCCTCGATCTTGGTTGGCACCGCGCCCATCAGCTCGGCCAGGCGCGAGGTCGCGGCGTTGTAGGCGCGGAACTTGACGCCGGCCATGTCGTCGAGCGTCTCGATCGGCTTGTTGGCGTAGAGCCCCTGGGGCGGCCAGGGCGTGGCGTAGAGGAAGACCAGGCCCTGCTCGTCCATCAGCGCCTCGAGCTCGGGGCGCGAGGCCTCGTAGAGCTTGCGGGCGTCCTCGAAGGAGGTCGCCAGGAAGGGCACGGCGTCGATCTCGAACAACGGGTCCTCGTTGCCGAGCGCCGACATCAGGCGCTCGCCGATCGGCGCGATGCCGCGGCGCACGGCGCTGTAGATCTCGGCGCCGCCGATCAGCGAGCCGCCCGGATGGGTCTTGATCTCGAGCTCGCCGCCGGTGCGCTCGGTGACCGCCTTGGCGAAGGCCTCGGCCGTCTCGGAATGATAGTTGGAGGCTGGGTACGCCATCGGCAGGTCCCAGGTCTCGGCGAGCGCCGGCCCGGCGAGCCCGAGGGCCAGGGCGGTGGCGAAGGCGCCGGCGAGGGCCGTGGCGCTGCGAAGCTGCTGCATGCTGGAAGACTCCCTGTTCTTGTCCCGCGCCGACTCCACGGCCGGTCGCTGCGGCGACTATAGCAGCGCAAGGCGGCGAGGGTCAGCAAGGCTGATGAAGCGAGTCCCGGCGCACTGCGGCGCTCACGTCTCCGGCGGGGCCCCTGGATCCCGGATCGCCAGGCTCGCGCCCCGATCGCCTCCGGCTCTCGGGCTCGCCTTGGCGTCCGGGATGACGAGTCAGTGCCACCCCCGTCATCCTGGACGCTAGGCGAGCCCCGGAAGCCGCCAGGCTTCCGGCTGGCGAGACTTGCGATCCGGGATCCAGGCCGGCCCCAGCCCCTTGCAACGCGCCCGTTCCGGGCCCATCCTTGTGGTCCCATCAAACAACGAAAGGAGGTGATCCAGTGTCTCATTCTCATCCTCGGACGGCCGCAGGGACCTGGGTCATCACCGCCGCGGTTATGGCGTGACCTGACCCGATGCGACCGGCCCTCGGCAGCGTCCGAGGTCTGACGAGAGGAAGGGCTGTCCAACAGGGCAGCCCTTCTTCGTTGGTGGCGCTGTTCGGGGCGCGCGAGGGCGCTAGAATGGCTCGGCACAGCGAGGGGAAGAGCTCCATGGCCAGCCCGCGAAGCGCCGCGCCGCCACCGAAGGCCCCTGCCCCGCCCCTTTGCGGCTTGGCCGCCGCTGTCGCCGCCGCCTTCTGCCTGCTCGCGCCTGCCGGGCCGGCGCGCGCCGACTGCTCGGTGCCGGGCTACGCGGCGGCGGCCGACCACCGATTCGAGGGCTGGCCGCCCTGCGACGAGCTCGACAGCTTCAACGTCCAGACGCCGCGCGGGCCCCGCCAGGTCCGCATGATCGGCGACCGCAACCTGCCGTCCGACTGGCACGAGCCGGTGCGCCTGACCCGCGAGGCCATCGTCCGCTCGGCCGACACCCTGCGCGAGATCGGCAGCGGCACGGTGCCGAACCTGCTGGTGCTGATCACCGGGCTGCTGCCGAGCGAGACGCCGCCCGACCCCTCGGACCCCGAGGCCGTCGCCGCCGACCGCCGGACCCGGCAGGAGGGCGTCGCCGACGGCCGGTCCGGCGAGGAGTGCCTGCTGGTCGTCTACCCGGGTAACGTCGAGGCCCGGGACCTGGGCTTCGTCGTCGCGCACGAGTTCTTCCACTGCGTTCAGTACGCCCTGGCGCGCCCGCAGATGACCGCGCGCGACGACGGCCGGCCCGACGAGTGGTGGGTCGAGGGCAGCGCCGAATGGTTCGCCAACCTCGCCTACCCCGAGTCCGACGCCAGCGCGAGCTGGCTGACGGACCTCGACAGCCTGACCCCCGACCGGGCGCTCAGCGAGGCCGCCTACGAGGCCTTCGCCTTCTGGTCCTGGTACGCCCGCGAGTGGAGCCCGGCCGCCGTGCTGGAGTACCTGCCGCGGACCCCGACCGCGGGTGGCGCCGGCGCGCAGCTGCAGGCGGCGGCGCAGATGATCGCCGAGGACCGGTGGCTGGCCTTCGTCCGGGACTACCTGGACCGCCAGCTGCGCTATCCCGACGCCCGGCGCCTGCCGGTCTCGCCGCGGCCCGGCGAGACCTTCCTGTGGACCGAGACCGGCGAGGAGCAACTGGAGGGCGAGCGCCTGGCGCTCTACCGGTCCAACCTGGTCTTCACTTGCGGCAAGTGGCGAATCGAGAGCGAGGAGGCCGAGGGCGTCTGGAAGGTCCGCAAGCCCGACCGGCCGGGCGACTGGCAGGAGCTGCCGGAGCGGCTGGAGGTCGAGCCGGGCAAGGAGGAGCGCTACCTGCTCGGCGGCGTCGGCCCCGGCGAGGAGGGCTTCCGCCTGACCGTGACCGCGACCCGCGAGGCGGAGTCGGAGGCGGACTGCCCCTGCGACGACTTCGCCGAGACCGCGCGCGCCCGCGGCAGCCGGCGCGACGCCTGCCTGGTCGGCACCTGGCAGCTGGCCTCGGGCGGCCTCGTCGAATGGCTCGACCGGGCGCTGAAGGACGTCCACCGCAGCAGCGGCAGCTTCGCCAGCTACGACTCCGAGACCGACGCCGAGGACGAGGGACGGCGCCTCTTCCTCGGCGCCGACGGGCGCTACCACTACGGCACCAGCACCGTCAGCCGCCGCGAGGAGGCCTTCACCGAGAAGGGCGACCGCTTCGCCAGCCACGTCGAGGGCCTGTCGGGCGGCGCCGGCTACTGGGCGACCCGGGAGGGCATGCTGGAGGTCTGCGCGGCCAGCGAGGCCTCGGGCGCGGTCGCGACCCTGGAGCTCAAGGAGGAGGTCATGACCCTGGAGCTGCCGGGCTACCTCAGCGAGCACCTCTACTCCGGCGGCTACCACTACAGCTGCGGGGGCGGTGCCCTGGCGCTCCGCCACCTCGAGATTCCCGGCACCCCGACGCCGATGGAGTGGCACTACCGGAAGGTTGACTAGCGGCGGGGACGGTGCCAGCCCAGCGTCGACATCCCCGCCAGCCGCCGCAACCGGCCTCGAGGAGGGCGCGACCTCCGCCACGCGCTGTCGCGTCGAGGCGCCCGGCGGTGCCCCTGGATCCCGGATCGCGAGGCTCGCGCGCCGATCGCCTCCGGCTCTCGGGC